>NZ_JBBBBL010000025.1:0-77623 GCF_037120585.1 Bacillus sp. CCNWLW194
TCACGTGCTTTATCTCCTTTTCCTGTGACTTTTAACCAATACTTTCCGTCATAATGTAAGTCTTTTACTCTCGCGGTGCACAATTCTTGAATTCTTGCACCGGTACTTGCCAGAGCTAGTAAAATTGTATAGTTTACTAAATGCCCTTGTTCTTTATAAAATCCTAAAATTTTCATCACTTCATCATAGGATAGGTCCCGATTTGGCCGATCCTGTTCATTTACATTAGCGCGCTGCAGTTCTTCATGAAGAGGCTTTTCAATGTAAGAAAATACGTGAAGATGTTTTAGAAAAGAACGAATGAGTACTGTTTTCTTTGCAAGTGTTGCGACCGCGTACGTATCTCCATTTCTACCGTTCTCTACCTGCTTCAACCAAGCATTATATTTACGAATATGCCAAGGTTGCAATGTTTTTAATAAAGAGTCGTTTTGCTGTACCTCTTCCCCATTCAATTCGAATTCCTCTGCGTGCTGCACCATGCACTGACAAAATGACAAGATTTCGGACACATAACTCTTTTTCGTATCCTCTTTTCTATTCTTCTTTTCATCCATATCTTTTTGTAAATGCACAAAATGATAAATGACTTCTATATCACTTAAATACGTATATTTACTCTTTCCCTCTTTTTCTGCAACCTCCATCTTCTCTTCCACTTTATCTACATAACGATTGTTATGCAGAAATGGAATGATACCACTTATATTCTCTACATATGTATCCATATACTTACTTTGATTGTTTATAATAGGTATATTTTCTTTTGAATTGTTATTACCCATAAATCGAATTCACCTCTCCTATTGAAGATTATGAATATAATTCTCTTTATTACCTATAAGTATTATTTTATTTCACTTCTATCTATTATACAAATGATAATTCATTTTCTTTCTGTAAGAATTCTATATTCTTCTCTATCTAAACATACATATATTTTTTTATAAATATTTATTCATTATACGTGTAGTTATATATATATATTCACTTATTTAATTCAAATAAAACTTTTACATTATAATAACAATCAATATATATATAAATATCGTTTTTTACTATTATTGAATTTACTATTAACTTCGATTTTTATTAGAATTTAAATCAAATTTTATATGTATATAAAAATCTGATATGATACTATGTAGAGTTTATAAATTAGTCGGAATTCGGAGGTATAATTTTATGACACAGGATTTACTATTTATTACAAAGCCTACTGTTACTACAAAAGAAGCGGCTGATTTAATGGGGGTAACCGTACAGACCATATTAAAGAAAGAAAAAGAAGGATTAATAGAATGCGTATACAAAGATAACTGGAAACAATTCGGTAGCAAAATTTTCTATTTAGAAGATATTGAAAAATTAATGGAAAAAGAAGAGGTCAATGGACTAAGCACAAAAGAAGCAGCTGAAATTCTAAATGTAGCTCCATCTACTATTTTTACATACATCAAATCCGGAAAATTACCCGCTACAATGGTAGAAAAACGAGGAAAACAAGTATATCTTATCGATGAAGAAGAATTAGAAATTTTTATGCTTGATTATGAAAAAACTAAAACAAAAGAGCGAAAAACATTCATTACCAAGATCTACGATGAAGAGATATGTTTATATCAATTATTAACACATCAACACACCGGAAAAACAGCTAGGGTAATAGAGCTTAATGGAGCAGATGGAAAGATTCTTACAGAGGATGAAGAGATTTTCCCACTATCTACTTATAAAGAACATGATTATTCTTTTGAACCGTTCAAAAAACAGCCAGTGATTACAAAACGAGGATATTTATCTTTTTCATTTAAAAAACCTCAATTATTTAATTCTATCACTTACAATCTAATAAACTTATTCTATAAAAAACTTGGTGTCACAAATATGCGATTGACTATTACACAAGATATCATCAAATTAGAAATTAAACCCTTTGTTTTACACGTAAATCCATTGCAATTTCAAGAAGAGATAAAATATTTACATTCTCATATGAAATCTGGTTCAATACTTCCACATGTAGAAGGCATTTACTTTAAAAGTAATGTAGAGCCATTAACTTTTCATGCGGATTATGAATTCAAACAAAAAATAGTACAAATGGCCACTGATGCTGGAATGGGACAGGAAGAGTTTTTATTACAGGCAGTAAAATCTTATATTGAAAAAATTTAAATACTTCTTGCACTAACATCCTTAAACGAGTACATTGATATTTTTACCCTCAATAATTTATAGCCTATTCCATACTTAAAAGTCATTGCAATTCTATACATTTATGGAATACAGCCGCATGCCATTAAGCTAAAGGAAAAAAATAATTGAGATAGTCCATACTTTAAATAAACAAAACCGAAATCTGGGAACAGATTTCGGTTTTTCAACGTACGATAAATTATGAAATTTTGTAAAAACCACATGCAATGAAGTGCTTTTAGTTAAAATCATCTATACTTTAATCAACTTTGCAACAGAACCAAATCTAATTTGCTTTATTCTCAATAAAATGATTTAGTAAATTTACAGTAGAATAAATATCTTTGATATCAACCATTTCAAAAGGTGTATGTGTATAACGAGTTGGAATACCAATAAGTGCTGCAGGAATACCACTATCAAAAAAGGCTATACCATCAGAGCCATAATTACTATAAATACCAATTTGATAAGGGATATTATACTTTTTAGATATATCCTCTAAACCCCATGTTATTTTAGGATTATAATGAATAGCACCATCCTTATAAACTAGTGTCGGCCCACCACCTAATCTAGTAGGATAATCTTGTTCATTTACAGTTGGTATGTCTCCTACTAAACCAATATCTAAAGAAATTGCCATATCAAAGTCCATTCTTGAACCTAGAGCATAAGCGCCATGAGCTTTATTCTCTTCTTGCACTGTAGCGCCATACCATACTTCATAATTCAAATTGGAAACGTCCATTTTCTCTAAAAGGAGATCCATGACCAAAAGTCCAATTCGATCGTCAAACGCTTTTCCAATAAGCTTATTTCCAATCTGAGTTAATTCCCTTTTCCATACCACACTAGAGCCAATATGAACTCCTAATTTTTCTACCTCTTCTTTACTATTAACTCCCATATCTATAAATAGACTATTAAAATTTAAATTTCCAGCCATTTGCTGCTCGGTAAGGACATGACCAGTAGATGTTGCAAAAACTCCTGTTGCTACATCCCCTGTTCTACTTATTACTTGAGCTAATTGACCTATCATATGTAAATGATTAGGACCAGACCTATGTGCTTCTTGCACAGGATCAATTAGTAAAAAGCCATCAGGGGTAATATACCTCACTATAAATCCAATTTCATCCATATGTGCTTGGATTAATAATTTAGGTCCCTTCCCACCAATTTTACAAATTAAATTTCCAACTTTATCTTCAAAACATTCCTCTGATTTATTAATCCAACGTTTCTTTAACCAATTACTAACTAAATATTCATGACCAACAGGACCAGGTAAGCTTACTAATTCTTCTAATGTTTTATAAATACTTTTCTTAATTACATGTTCTTCTACTTTTAGCATTATTAAATCCCCCTATTTTAAATGATTTATTTAAAGTTAATTAACTTGAAGCTCATGCTTAAACCAAAAGTTTTCACTAATAGCAAAGGTTAATTCTTCATTTATAACTTGATGCCACCAATTTTTAGGAGTATATATAATCTCACCTTGATTAAGTTCTATATAGTAAGGGTTTGCTTTTAAAATAATTTCTTCTTCTTCTGGAGTTGGATTAAAAATATTACAATCTACACTTGCTAAATATTCCATTTCTTGATCAAATTTCGGATTAAAAAATACCCATTTTTTCTTTCCAAATATAACGGCATTCCAATTGTGTGTTGCTTGAAAATCTTTATGTAATGGAGTTCCAGTGTTCGTTGAACCTAGAAATACCCATTTCAATTCTTTGTCTCCTTTTTTCCTAACTGTTTGCTCTGTTAAAAAGGAAGGTATACTATATGATAAAGCGATTTCTCTGTTTCCCATAATGGAGAAAGGCCAATCACAATACCAATTTTCTTCATTTCCACCTTCTAACAATTGAATAAATTTAGAAAGCTTCACTGTATAAACTTTCTTTTTTCCTTCATAATCAGACTTTCTAATTACAACTTCTTGCTCTCCAAATCTTTCATTTAAATATTTTAAATCCCAATTAAAGCACTCCCAATTATTCACAAGATTTGTTAAGATAACAGGCTTCTTATCTGCAAACTCCTTCATAAATCTTTCATAGGTTAGATTCTTACAATCTATTCTTTCAATCATTGGCCTCACTCTTTCAATGTTATATTGGGTAAATATTTAACTCTCTAAAATAAATATGTGGAGCTCCTTGAGTTACACTTAAATTATTTTGATTGTTTTTATCACAGCCAAATACCGGATTGAAAATTCGCAATTCATTACTACTACCAACGATATTCTTCGCAGCCTCAAACTTACAACCTTTAATATCAAACCTTCTAATAATTAAATTACTTAAACTTCCGTTTTTAATAATAATCCCATAGGATGGTCTGATTACAAATTTTGTACCTATTGATCCTCCTCCCCATGAACCTTTACAAAAGAGACCATATTCTATTTTTGATATTAAATCATTGATATTCTCGTTACCTTTATCCATATACGTTATGGACATACGTGGAAGAATAATATCGTCATATGAAACTTTTCGACCATTACACGAACCTTTTGCTTGTAGCTTCTTTTTCGTTTCTGAACTATGAAGTAAATTACTCCAAATACCCTCTTTAATTATTTGGGTACGAAAAGATTTCTCTCCTTCATCATCCATTCCGTAATAAGCTTTGTGCCCTATTAAAGTTGGATCATCATATACATTAAACTTATAATCAGACCATCTATAACCTAGGCTATAACCATTTTCACAAGCATACTCCATATAATTATCAGCTTCTGAGGTATGTCCAAAACATTCATGAACAAAATGAGAGGCGGGCCACTGATCTAATATAACTGGTAATTTTAATTTATCTTTTAATGATTTTCCCTGAACGGTTTGCTCTAGTTCTATTCTTAACTCTTCTATTTGATTGGAAAGAATATGAACTGGTGAAGATTCCGTACTTACTTGCCATAAAACGGGTATTATAGATTCTTCCCCTTCAACATGAAATAGGATTAATAAATTATATCTATTTATAGGCTCTTCATATAAGGAAATTCTCTCATTGTTTAAATTAAGGTTTATACTATACGAAATAATATTTTTACTGAATTTTAAGATATTTAATTCTAGTAATTTAATACAATCTTTAAGTTGCCTCTTCAAAAAGTTATTGATACTAGTGTCTTTAATTTGATCATTAATGACCTCAATGCAATCTTTTTGAGATTGATACTGAAGTTTAATTAAAAAATTATTAAACTTAATCCCTCCTATGTTTTTAATAATTGATTAATTTTTTGATAGTTTTCCTTATAGTGGATATAATCTTTTTCTTTCATTTTCATTTTCTTACAAAAAATTTCTATTAGTTCATATATTTCCGTTCTCATGGGTAATAATTCTAGAGTTCTATGTGCTAAAGATAAGCCATATTCGAAATTTTCTAGATGCAAATGGCATAAAATTTGAAGAATTAAACTATGTGCCTGGATCGTGTCAACAACACCTTTTTTTTGTTGAAACCACTTCAATGCATGCTCATAATCTTTTTGCTTCATATAACTCATACCAATATTATAGGCTGCCCAAAAAGCTTCATCACCGTGCTCTTTAGCTTGATAATAACATTTTTCAGCCTCGCCTAACTGTCCCATTTGTACTAATAATAAAGAGCGTAATTTCCATCCGATTCCACTTAAAATATCAAGCTCTTTTTCTTGTAAATAATTTAAGTATTTTTGATCTATTGGTTTTCTATTAGAAAGAGCAGCCATTGTTTCTATAGGTACCAAATGATTTCGAGCTGGATTACTAATAAGTTTCATATCTAATTTATGAGAAAATATACTACTTAATCTTCTATATGGCTCCGGCATAAAACCACTCTTTATTGAATAGGTCATTGTTTTTATGGTATCTGTAATTTTATTTTCTTTTAAAATCTGTAAAACCTGATCAAGCTTATAATATAGATTCTTGTTCTCAGGATTATAGAAAAAATCTAAATCAATATCCGTAATTAAATTACTCTCTTTATAAAGTTGCATATACTTAAGATTATTTAAAGTTGTAATCATGAGGGTTGTATTTTTTATTTTTGTTTCAATACCAAACGAATATTTTTTAAAGGAATCAATAATTTCAGTACCATGCTGGGGAATTAAAGATAGTAAATTCCAAAATACCTGGCCCAAATCATTTACATTACCTTTATGTTCAACTACTGGAGAGACCCATATAATTTTTTTAAACATATTTAAATCAATAGCTGCATATAAAAAGTCATCTAATCCATAAGCATATTGTTCATCTTCTCTACAGGGTATGTCCCTATTTAGAATGTTTAATGATTGATTTTTTTCTACTCTTTGATGTATTTTTTGAATTTTAGTTTCACTTATTAATTTAAGATCTAAATGACGATCAAAATACAACAAAGTTGCTGGCTCCTTAATAGTTCCTTGCCAAAAAGGAAGTACTTCACCATGCTCTTCGAATGTTGTAATTGTATTCATGATTTGATTAAACCCAATTTATATATGCTCATTGCTAGGTTAGTTTCTTCATTACTAGTCAATTTCATTTCATTAATCTTTTGTAGACTTCCAATTTCAATTAACTGTAATACATTTTCTTCTATAGGGCCTTTTATTAGTCTATTTTTAGCTGCTGCAAATAACCATATAATCTTGTCCTGTTGCACCTGAATTTTTTTACCCAATAAAGCTTCGGCAATATTTCTATCGAGTCTAATCGAGGCATAATAAATATGACCATTATGTTTAATATCCTTACTTAAAATTTTAAATGCTGGCTCTGCATTTACTACCAAGATAGATATCATCGCATTTAAGAATTCATGTTTTAAAAGCAGTTCTATATTTTTATTACTTTTAATTATTTCAATATTACTTAAAAAACAAAAGAATGACTCCTCAATACACTGACCATCTCCGGCATAAGGAATTTCCTTATAATTTTCAAATTCTTTTGATGCTACAAATTCATACATCAATTGTTGCAAGTCAATATTATTTAGTTCGAGTTCTTTAAAAGTTCCAGGAAAAGCTGTTTTTAATCCGCCACTATGTTCTATATTCCCATTCAATAAATTTCTTACAATAGTTTTTGAAGTAGCAATTAGTTCTTCCTTGTCAATGGTTTGAATCTGTTTTAGATTTTCTTCAGAAATATTTAGTTCACTGAATTTATCTTTTAGGAATAAATTTCTATACTCATAATCATGTAGTAAATTATATAATATTTCGTCGAGAGAATAGTATTTATCTACTGATATTGCCATTGTTTTACCACCTCTTTCATCCTCTGATAATTTCGTTGAGATTTCGGAATGAGAATACCATCATTCGTATACTTAGGATCTTCATAAGTCACGGCTTTTAAATTTGGACATAAAGGAAGTAAATATTTAAGTAAATCTATTTGTTCGTCTAATAGTATGCCATGATGCAGATCCCTAAACTTTCCACGAATAATCTGACACCCTGATAAATGTAATTCAAAGCAATTATCAAGCGGTAGCTTAGAAAGATTGGTATACATTTTTTCATTTGTATTACCAATAAGCCATTGATAACTCAAAATATGACCTATATCAATAGTTACTGGGGAATTTGTCTCTTGAACTAGAGTATTAAAATACTCAAAACCATCCATGTCACCGATAAAGAAATTAGTTCCTTCTGTAAAACCAGGAAATTCAATACAAACTGGTACCAGTAGATTTCTCTGATATTCATTTATATTTTCAATACAAGCTTCTAGCCCTCTTGGCGTCATATATGGTGGTAATGGAAATGGCACAGTTTTTCCCTTAATGGACCATAAGCCTAAATCCTCAACAATCCATTTGATTTCATACCTTTCAATTATCTTATTTGTAAATTCTATTATGGAGCTTTTTTCATATTTTTCAGTAGCTCCCATATTTAATATGGTTTGATGAAATGCCCTTGCTTTATAATTAGGAACAGCATTAAATAGCCGATCATACGCCTCAAAATAATCTTCTGCTTTAAGAACACTTCGATTTTTAGGCTGGAATGCAAAAAACATATAATTAAACTCATCTTTATAGTTTTCAAAAAAGATTTTCATTTTTGGAGTAATATCATCTCCATTTTCTGCTGTACAAAATCCAATATCTTCTCCCCAAGGTAAGTCCATTCCAATACCCAGGCCTAACTTATTCTCAACTTTAGGAAAGCGTACACTATTTTCTGTAAGCTTCATTCAACATTACCTCCTTTTCATTAACAGCAACTAGTATTCCCGCTCCTTTATCACTAAAATGCTGAAGATAAACTTGATGTTCTTCTTCCACTACATATAAATAATCCTGATCACAATATATTGCATTTGGAAGAGGGAAGACTCTTTGCCATAAGAAATCCATTAAAAGTATTCTCTCGCTTTTTACTACTCTCACCCATGGATATAATTGCAAAATATATGTATATGAATTTGGATTCAAATTATCCCTAGACTCTGTAGAGCTCCTTTTATCTGGTGGTAGTTCATCATTCTTTTGTGGATTAACATTTTTATAAATTTCAAGAAATCGGTTTAATCTTTCATTAAAGGTATCACCGTCACTATGGTTAAATGTAGCCCCCATTCTACCCATACCATAATTCAGTAACTTATTTCCCCTTAAATTTTCGTCCGATGTTATAGTTATATTATATTTCTCTGGATTTTTTGCTAAATATGTTGTTGGTTCAGCAACAAGCATTTGCATGACATCAATACCTATTTTATCTGCATTTTTTTTCAAAAATTCTTCTGAATTCATAACTTCTTCTTCAGTTTCATTGGGTAATCCACCAATTATTGAAAAACGCAGAGGAATTCCTAATTCATGAAGATTATCTATAATTTGTTGATAATTATTTGCTGTAACCCCCTTATCCAATAGGTCCAAAATTCTTTGCGAATTTGTTTCATACCCTACGGACATCAGTATGCAGCCTCGATCCTTTAGTTCTTTGCAAAATTCCTTCTTTAAAAGAATATCTTCCAATCGATTTCTAGTACTAAAAGATATACGATATCCATTATCATTTAAGATTCTCATTGCGTTTAGCACTAAACGTAGATTAGTATTTTCATCAATAAAGTTTATTCTTGTTGCACCATAATTTTTAATTAAATATTCACATTCATATGCAATTTGTTTAGGGGTTTTCTGTTGATAATTTTTTTCTTGTCGAGATCTATTTCCATATGAACAAAACGCACATCTTCCCCAATAACAACCTACACAAGTAATAATGGACATATGTACTTCTTCATCTAAATAATTTTTATATGGAAGATCTGAAAAATCAGGAGGTAAAGCGTCTTTTATATGATAATCCGACTTTTTAAAAATCTCTTTTTGTACATTATCTTTTAAAAAAATAAAATCTGGTACATCATGCTTTTCTATTTCCCCGTCCAAATGTTTAGAAAGGAGGTAAAGTGTTTCTTCACCAGCTCCAGTTCCTAAACCATCTACATACTGACTAAGGTCATCTAATTTTAAAAGTTGTTCTTTCCTTAACATTATTTGTTGTCCACCAAGAGTCACAAAAACTTCTGGCATTAATTCTTTAATCCATTTACATAATAGTAGTGAAGGTAATAACTGACTGTAATATGCAATTGAAATTCCAAAAATTTTGGTGGGATTCTGATTTAAAAATTCAACTAACATTTTTTTTTGAATAACACTACCAATATCTTCTGGGTTTTCAATAAACTTATTTATCTCAGAAATCATTTGGGGTAATGATGTAACTTCTTTTTTTAAAAAAGAAGTTTCCAATAAAAGCTCTATGCCTTGTCTTACTAATCTAACGTCATTTTTCAATTCATTATCTGATTTTTTATTGATAAACACGTTGTGAAATAGTTCTTCTTGATTTTCATACAAGTATTTTGCAAATTCTAACCTGTAAATGTTTTTAATATTTTGCAGCTCTTTACCTTTATAGCTTTCAATAAATTTTAATAAGTTTGTTTTAGAAAAAATATTATGACAAAGTTCTATATTAAAATCTTTTTGCTCTACCTTTAATTTTTTATTTCTTAAATAACCAGTTATCATTGGTAAGCTCAAATACGGGAAAAGCCTTGCTTCAGTTACTGGTGGGAAAATAATTTTCAAATCCTGAAGTTCCAATAAATCATCTCCCTAAAATAGTAGAAGTGTACAGCTGTTATAAACAGCTGCACACTTCTGCTTTTATGGATTATAATATTATATTTTATTTCTCATCTTCTTTTGCTTCTGGAGCTGCTGAAAAACGGAAAGCATGGAATGCGTTACCTACTTCTAATTCTTTCGCTTCAATTACTTCTAAATCTTCAAGTAATTTTTCATTTTTATTTTCCATGTAAATCACCTCCTTTCAAATTCATTAACTTTCTATGTTTTCTGTCACATTAGTAACTTTTTTTAAAAATTTCTTATCAAAATACAAGGTAAATAGCACGATGAAATATAAAACTATACAGACTATAACTAAATATAAGAATCCGTCATTAGACATACCACCATTAGTACCGGAAAAATTAACTACATGACTAAAGATACCTGCAGCAAATGCTCCTGTTCCAAATTGAACCATTTGAAATAGCCCCATATATACTCCTGTTTCTTCTTTGGGTACTGATAACATTGCGATTTTATTTTGGGATGGCATTGTAATAACTCCTGCCAATCCAAAGAATAAAAACATAAAAAGAAACAACAAGATTGAGCTTGAAAATGTTGAAATAGCTAACAATGACATTCCGAATATTGAGAAAAATACACCTATTAATATTAATAGACGATTATCCTTTAAATCAGCTAAACGTCCCATATACCCTGAGAGCATTATCGAAATTACAGAATCAATTACTAATATCCATCCTACTTGCTCAGGAGGTATTCCATGATTTTCTCTCATATATGTTGGTATATATAATGTGATTGCATTTGCAATTAGGAATAATAAAAATACCCTAATTAATGCAGAAATAAAAATTGGATTATGAATAGCTTTTTTAGGTATTAGAGAGGTGTCATTTGTACTCTCCTTTTCAAAAAATACAAATAGCAAGATTGTTATGAGAACAAAAACAGCCGCTAAAAGTTTTAAATAAATACCAACATTATCAATAAATAAAATTTGTATTGCTAATACAAGTAAAAGTAAACTTATTGAACTTTTGAAAGGTATTAGAACTTTTTTTATACTCTTTTCATAATTATCCTTTTTAATAACCCATAATACGAGTAATAAAGCAATCGTACTAAAACAACTTAATACTCCAAAGATTGCCTGCCACTGAAAGTATCGTACTATGAGCCCTCCTAAAGCTGGCCCTACAAATGTTGCAACTGCAAGCACTCCAGAAAACCACCCAAATGCCCAACCTATCTTATCTTCTTCAAAATTTGTTCTTATTAATAAAACCTGCGCAGGTACGATCATCGCATCTGCAATAGCTTGTAATGATTGAAATCCTAAAAACAAGTACCAATTAGTAGTCATTCCACTTAAAACAGTCGAGAACGTAAAGAGTAATAGACCTATAATAAGAATCCTTTTTGCTCCAAATATATCAGATATTTTCCCGAAAAGAGGAATCCCTGTTGCAAAAAAAGCAAAGAATAATATATTTCTAATTTGAAGTGTTGAAAAATTTATATCAAAAGTTTTAATGATATCTGGAAAAGCAATGGTTAACATGGACGTGCTCATTACACTTGCAAAAGCACATAATGAAATGGTGAAAATTTTAATTTTATACGTATTCATTAAGGATGTTCTCTCCTTCAGATGTGTTTGTTTTTAGATTTTTCTAAAAATTAACCCCGGTGAAATAAATAATAATAGATAAATAACTTATGTACAACTAGAATTTAGTATATTTTTGCCAACCCAAGTTGAGAAACTTTTTCTATGGACAAATACAATCTGTTGCAAAGTTTTATAAATTAAGCTATACCTTCGAAAAAATGGCGCTACCACTAGAAATAACACTTAAAAATATCAATAAAGAGTTAAACTTTGGTTGAATTTTTGTACTGATTTTCGGCAATAAGTTCATTTTTCAAGTGATAGGTTAACCATGTTAGAACTCTCAATCTATTGATAAATATATCCTTGATTAAAATTCTGGTTTTTCCGTAAGAAATCAGGAACTATCTATCAATTTAAGAAAAACAAATGCCCCAAAATGAGAATATTGACATCTTCAGTTGAAGATTTTCTCGTTTTGGAGCACTATAAATTTTTTAAGTTAATAGGCATAGGGATAAGAGGTCATAACTTTATTTCACTTACATCTTTAAAAAAGTGAATTATTCCATAATATTAATGTATATGCTATTTTTATTATTGGTTTCTCCCATTGTTATTTCACGTTGGTTTTTAACAAATTTAAATTTGTTACTTGGATTTTTAACCAATCTATCAATTTCTGCATCTAGATTTAAATCAGGATATATCATGGTAACCCATCTCTTCGTCAATTCAATGGAAACTTTATGATGTTCGAAGAAAATAGTAAAGTTAGGACCCTTATCATTTTTTTCTTCTAAACTTAATGCTCTGCCCCCCATTTTAGCTGAATCTAAATCAATCGACGGACCTGCCTCTGAATACTTAATATCTAAATTATATTTTGCATTCATCTCATTAATAAGAGATTGCGCTTCTTCAGATATAGATTTAACATATACTGGAACGAAGTCAACCCAAGGTTTAATAAACGTAAAGTCATCAGTCACCATGGATTTCGGTATCCCAAGCGGCATTACTTCCGGATTTCCTGGCTTCTCTAATTTGCGAATTGCATTATACAGAAACTGTGCATACTGATCACGAGTTACAACTTTTTTTGGCTCAAATAAATTGTCCCCTGTACCTACTGCAATTTTATTCTCTTGTAGAGCACTAATCCCCTCAGTAGCCCAATAATTTTTTTCAACATCATTAAATGTAGTAATAGATTTTGCTTTTAAATTAAATGTATTCTGTAAAATTGCTGCCAATTGTTCACGAGTTAGAACATCATCTGGTCCAAACATATTATCTCCATATCCATTCATAAGACCCGAACTTACAACTGCATGTATTTCTTTTTCAAACATAGTACCTTTTACATCTCTAAATTGAGCCTCGTAGGGGATAGCTAGATTTAATGGCTGTAGATACACATATAGCAGTCGCGCCGCTTGCCCACGTGTGATATTATCTCCTAATCCGAACATTCCATTTCCGTAACCAGCTACAATGTTTTTCTCTTTTAGATGCATGATTGCATCATAAGACCAGTGATCTGTAGGAACATCTTTAAATGTTGTGTCTGCTTGTACATTCGATAATGATGTAAATATCGTAGTAGCAAGTGTAGCTCCTACTAAAAGCGTTTTTGTTAATTTCATACTGTATCTCCCTGTCTCTATAAATTATTGCTATAAATAATTCTAATTACCTTATATACCATATTTTTATTAATTTTTATATATATTAATTTTACAATTAATATTCTATTTTACCCTTAAATCAATCTATTATTAAACCTTTTTATAAACAATAAGAATTTATTTCAGACTATCCCTAAAACTATATATCATTATGGTATGTGAAATATTAAACATCGTAATAATCTCAATGAACAAGACCATCGACATGTCAAACATCATTTTGTGAAATCAGCTGGATTTCAAACTCTTCGTCAGGCTTCACGTACCATCAAAGTAATGGAAACGATTCAGGCTATATATAAACAGAGGCGAAATCTTCAAACAGATTTCGCCTTTTCAGTGTACAATGCGTTACAACAATTAATGGCCACTGCATAAGGATTTTTCCTTATTCATCCACCCGTTTATGCTTTTTCAAACTTTGCAACAGAATCTGCTCTCCTTTAGATAACTACTACCGTTAAAGTTGCGGTGGCCACTAAAAATAACACCTACAAATATTGTAGGTGTTATTTTTAATCATTTAGGCTTGTAAAATATTCCGTATTTCTTCTATACGGGGTCCCGCCACATATGACGTCAGGCACAATACTCCCTCATGTTGAAGGCATTTATTTTAAAAGTAAGGTTGAGCCATTAACTTTTCATGCAGATTATGACTTTAACCAAAAAGTAATTCAAATGGCTGCCGAATCTGGTATGGGGCAAGAAGAATTTTTATTACAAGCTGTAAAATCATATATTGAAAAGTTTTGAAGCTTATTTACATCAACTTCCAACCAGTACATTATTTTATTTACATCCTACATGATTTATCTAATCCATATAGTTTATCTTATAAGTAAAAAACGTAGAAATTATAAATTCCTACGTTTTTTACTATATAAGTTGCTGCTAATTGCTTAGCTATATTTTTAAAAAAATATCAAATTTTAAATTTGGTATTCATACAATCTTAATCTTGTTCCTTCAATTCAGACTGTACTTCTAAATTTATTGGACTTTGTATCTTTTTTTCATCTGGAATCGGTTTCCACCAATTCCCTGTTAAAAACAACATGGTTAAAAGATTATAACTATCACTGAAATAACTCTCTTTCTTATTCTTCATCCAATCCCAACCACTATTTACCCATTCTTGATTTTTGCTGTTAGTGGTACCAGCGGCAATAAATGGCGAAACGTATACGGCTGTTGGATAATCACCGATATTTGTTCCATCTAGTTTATAGCCGTCTACAATTTTAGATGGATTACCTTTTGTTTTATCTTTTATCCATGTAGTAACTTTATCAGAAATCACCTTACCTCTCTTTTCTCCATACATTGCATAGTCCATAACAATTCGGAGTGGTACACGACTCGCATTATAGTAATATGAATCAGTATATTTTGATTCATCTAAAAAACCTTTCGGTGCAGGCTGTGGTGGATTTTTCACAACAAAATCAGAAATCAATCCTGTCTTTGGTGAATATTTATTTGTGAAATTTGTATAAGTATTGTAGAGATTATCAATAACATTAAGCCAAGTTTTATCTCCTGTAAATTCGTAGAATGCCCTTAAATGAGACATCATCCAGTCAGATGGTCTAGTATCAAATGTACTTTTGTCTCCCCAATCCCCTAAATTCAAACCATTATTTTTGGTCACATTACTAGCCTTAATACCTTTTGTAATCATATTTTGAGCTTCTTTTAAATAATTGATTTTCCCACTTGATCCCCATTGCTTATGAGCCAGAAGAAGTGAGTAAGCAATGTCTAAATCCCCATCTGTTGCAGAATCAAAATGCCCTTGTGCTTTCTTGTCATCTGCTACAACCCACCCCATTAAATTTGGATTTATGGAACTTTTAAAAGCTCTTGCTGTTTTAAATAAGCCATCATAAATAGTCTGAGCATTTGAATCATGTCCTGCCATTAAAACTGTGATAATCATCCCATATCCTTGTCCTTCTGAAGTTCCTAATGGTCTAAATCCATCTGGATTTCCCGTAATCTCACCCTTAACATAATACCCACCAGGAAGTGAAGATAAATCATTCTTTAGATACTTCTTCTTCCAATCGCTATAATAGTTTTTAACTGCATTATTCAAACTTTCCTGTGAAACATGATTCGGTTTTAAAATTCCTGAGTAATTTACTTGTTGAGGAAAAGGTTTCATCTCCTTAGCGACAGCGGATACTTGAGAAGAGTTTGTTATAATAGAAGAATTGATTTTGTGTCCATTATTTATTAATGTATCATTGTCTATAGCTGCTGCTGAAATACAATTAGTATAGCTTGCAAACCCAATCCCACATGCACATATAACGGTGAATATCGTTCTTTTTTCTACCATTTTTTCATCTCCCTTAAAATAAATTTTAAAATTCGGATAAAATTTCATATTTCTATAATAATTACTTTCATAACAAACGTACCCTTTTTTTGAAGGATTTGGAATACATTTAGATATTTTTCAAACTTAGTCTGACTTGGTATATTTTTTATACTTTTCTAATATAAGAGTACTCATCTAAGCAATTTCTATAACTTATGGTAGTTAATACTTGAAATAGTTAACATTAATATTATTATGTAGTGAAGGTAACTCTAAATAATTTTTAATAATTAATAGATAACTAATTTTATTTACATCAAAAACTATATTATAATAAGAATATTCCCTTATAAATCTTAGATAAAAGGAATAGAAAGTTGCAAAATACCATATTTGAAAAACCTTGTTCAAAATTCGTCTAAATTTACATTTTCAACTATTTTTATAGGAGAATTCTAATCAAAAGATATTATTTATATCTTTTTGGGGATACCCCATTTTCAGCTTGTTTTAATTACTTTCTTACTAGATATCTACTCATTTGCATATGTATTGGTGGAAAAATTCTATTTGTTCGTTGTTGAGTATTGTTGCTTCGTCTTTTCTTAAGTCAAGGTGGAATACATGACCGCTCGCTTTGTCATTATGACCATATTCCTTGTAAATATAATGAAGTCCTGCGGATTCTAATTTACTAAGGAAAGCAGGTTGAATCCCAACCAATCCATCATTAACACTGCAAGTCACAAAGGACGGAGGAAAAGATGGTGTAATGTTTGACTGAAAATCCATTTCCTTTTCATATTTATAAATTTCTTTTCCAAGATAGTCCTTCATCAAAGCATTTAAAAGATTCCTATACCATTTTTTCGTTTCTTTGTTTTTTATTCTATCGATTGGATCATACATTCCGTGGTTTAATCCCATTGCTTTTATTTTAATATCAGGCATTTTGAAGTCAAACAGTTTTGCATACTTTAAATTAGTTAAAATTGCTGCATACTGACTTGCAATCTGTGCCCCCGCTGAATCACCTACAATAAACAAATTATTTAAGTCCATATGAAACTTTGTTGAATTATTCTTCACCCAATGAAAAACCGAATTTACATCTTCCAGAGCCGCTGGAAATTTATATTTTGGTGCAAGGCAGTAGTTGAAGTTTACTACCGTAAACCCATACTGGGCTAAATTCATGCAGTAAAATTGATAAGCTTCCTTGTTCCCGTACACCCAGCCACCACCATGAATCGATATAATTACTGGCAAAGGTTTTTCCGTATCTTTTGGATAATACACATCAAGCAAATGGTCTTCACTTTTATCCCCGTAGTAATCAAGGTTGTCAAACCTTGCGATATTTTCTGGGGTAGTTAACCCTTTATCTCTTTTAGCATCCCCCTTTTCAAATAACACATTTAATAAAACTGATGTTAATGACATTTCTTCACACCTCTTTTTTGTAAAATGAGAATTACTTAATAGATTATTTTGTTTTGGGATTATATTTCGATAGAAGAAATAATTTATTCTTGTTCTATTAATTCGTTCATTTAATGGAATAAGGAATGATTATTTGTTCCCTTCCGATAACTTTCTATATAATGAAGCTCTAGATACATTTGTAATTTCACAAATTTGATGTACAGTCATATTTCCTTCTTTGTATAACTTTACTACATAATTCATTGCTGTGTGATTTTTATGATATTTCTTTAACCGATCTTTAAATTCCCCTCATTTACTTAACTTTACTAACTATCTATTCAAAAATAATGCTTATTTCCCTGCATAAAAGGCAAATTAAATGTATAGAGGTAACTCTCCCAATGCCCATTAAGCAAAAATTCTATAGTATCCCAGAACGAAATTTTGTACTAACATGTAACAAAAAAGCTCATTTTTTCGTTTTGGGGTAATTCTGAATTCTTAAGTTGATGGGCATGGGATAACACCACATCGCTATCAAGCTAAAAAATGGGTCACCTCTAAAATGAAAAAATATATTAAATTCTCACAGATAGCTCTCTTATATTAATTACATAACCTATTTTACGATATTATCGTTTTACTGCTTGTATTTATCTTTTGAAGAAAATTTATCCATAAAAAATGCACCTCCAATTGTTAATTATGTGTCTAACAATTGGGGTGCACTTCATATTTATAAAAGTTACAATAGTCTTTTTTATTACTCTTATTTCTCCTTGCCTTGTTTCTCAATAATAAATTTCGAAACTAACTCTGATAATGCTTCTACTTTTTCTTTTATTTTGTTAGATTGATTCGAGATTTCTTCAATTGAGGCTGCCTGTGATTCGATTGACTGTACTGTTTGAGTTGTTTCTTTAGCTACTTGCGCTGCGGTTTCAGAAACACTCGACATAGAGGCATTTACTTCTTCTGTGCCGGCAGACATTTCTTCTGTCGCTGCAGATACTTCTTGAATTTGACTAGTGATTTTATTAATAGCTACCATAATAGATGAGAATGCTTGATCCGCTTTATTAGCTGTTTCTTTTCCTTCCGACGCTTTTTGTTGACCTTTTTGCATTGCATCAACTGTATCTTTTGTGTCTTGTTGAATGGCTAGTATTAAATGATTGATTTCATCTGCAGATGCTTTAGACTGTTCAGCTAAATTCCCTACTTCCGCTGCTACCACTGCGAATCCTTTTCCATTTTCTCCAGCACGTGCAGCTTCAATTGAAGCATTTAAGGCAAGGAGGTTTGTTTGTTCAGCAATATTAGTAATCGCATCTAGAGCTTTATCAATTTGCTGTGTACGCATAACAAGTCTCTCTATTACTTTGGATGTTTCTTCAACAACCTGATGAATACTATTCATTTGAAGTATAGATTGTTTGATTACTTCACTACCAGAATTGACTTGTTCTGTTGTTGTGACCGCCACTTCTGTAACCGTTGCTGAAGACTCAGCTACAGTTTGAACGCCAGTCGCAATTTCTTCCATTGATGAAGAGCTTTCTTGAATACTAGTAACTTGTCCTTCTATTTTTTTATCAACCTCGGATATAGTTTGAACTACCTCTCTTGATATATGAGATGCTCGTTTAGTATCTTGTAACATTCCATTGGTAGAAGAAATGACCTCTTGAGTTGTGATTTTTACTTCTCCAATTAATTGTTGTAAGTTATCCAGCATACTATTAAAAGACCTTACAATACTTCCTAATTCATTATCCGATTTATAAGAAGTACGTATCGTTAAATCACCTGCAGATACCTTTTCCATATCTCTTTCTAATAATACAATCGGTTGTCTAATTGTACTTTTAATGATATATCCAATAAAAATAACGATTGCGATTGCTATAATAGAGATACTGACAAACAGCATTATAGTATTTGTTGCACTGGCTGTATTATTTTTTTGTAATTGATCTGCATTATTATTATTAACCTGAATGAGCTCACGAATAGCCTGCACTGCCTTTTTCATATTAGGGTCAACTTCTTTCAGATAATAAGCATATGCTTCTTCATTATTAGATTGTCCCAAATCTTGTACTTTCCTCAGTTGTGTTCTTAATTCATTAAATACTTCATGAAATGTTGTATACAATTCTTTTTCTTTATTAGAACTAACTCTAGACTCAAACTTCTTTATTAACTGATCAGTTTCTGTACGAGCTACATCTATTTCTGCCAAAAGCTCCTTTATTCTTTTCTGATCTTTTGATAGAATAGTTTCCTTTACATTCATATTGATTAGATAAAAATTAGACTCTATAGCTCCTATCCACTGAATTGGTAATAAACTATCTTCATACATCGTATTAGATGCATGCTCCCCCTTTTTCAGACCCAAAAATCCTAGTATAGATAATATTATACAAGCCACACTTGCTATAATTACTAATACATTTAATGTTGTACCAATTTTACTGTTTTTAAAAAACGACAATTAACTTCACTCCATTGTTATATTATGATTAAATAATTTTATTTGCATAAATAAAAGACATTTAATTGTTTATATCTATTAAAAAACCGTATAAAGTTTTCTAAAATAAGAAAGTTCATATTTAAATCTAAATTTAAATATAGTCCGGTAAAAAGAGCGTGTTTTCATCTATTTATCTAAACACGCTCCTGCTAATATTTAAATCCTATAGTAATTGCTTATTCCATTCTGATTTCCTTTTTACTAATACATATCTTTTTATATACGATTATCATGCCAAAAGTTTATTGGAAAATGGTCATTCTGATTATAAGCTTCAAATTCATAACCTTTTTCTTTTAATCCTTTTATAATTGCTGGAACTGCCGCGACAGATTGGGGATGAATATCATGCATTAAAACAATTTCTTTTGAAGATGTCGCACCTGCCAATACATTTTGCACAATTTTTGCAGCTGCTACATCAACGGCTAATTTATTGTATTTCCAATCTAAAGAATCAATTGTCCAATCCCATACTTTTAAATCATTTCCGACCACTTGATTTCGAAGTGATTCATTTAAGCCAGGCATTGATCCATATGGTGGCCGTGTTAATTTCGGTGAGTTTCCAATAACATTTTTAATTAAAGATTGATCCTCTTTCATTTCCTTAACATATTCCTTATTGGTGTATAACCTTTTAAAATCATGTGTTATGCTATGCATGCCAACATAATGACTCTCTACATGTTCTCGTTTCACTAAATCTGGGAACCTTTTCACATTGTCACCAATTAAAAAGAATGTTGCTTTCACATTATTTCTTTTTAATATATCTAATAGGTTAGCTGTATATTTTCCTGGTCCATCATCAAAAGTTAAATATACAACTTTTCTTTCTTTACCATCAAAACGACTAGGTATTGATTTTCTAAATTCATTTTTAGGAAGACTGCTCACTTGTTGAACACTGTTTTCCTCTTCTGCATTTACTAGCTTAGGATTCGTTATAGATTGAAACATGTAATAACCTATTGCTACTAATGTAATAGCTAACAATACACATAAAATTCTTTTTTTCTTTAGCTTAATTTTCATACCATAATTCTTCTTTCTATCCTATTATTCCACTATATGTTATTTAACCAAACTCATTTTGCCTTTGCTAGTAGTTTTAATAATCTGGATAAGCCCTATTAATTTCCTGCACTACTGCTCATACCATTTCCAATAATAGTTAGAACTAATGGATATAACACTGGCCCTAAGGTAAGGAAAATGTTTAAAAGTATAATAAACTTATATGAAAAACTATTTTTTTTATTATTAAGATTTAAAAATATCAATATAACTAATGTTATTATAGTAATTAAATGTAAGAATAAGATTATCAACCAATAGTACATCATTATAGTAACATTCCACTTTCCTAATAGTTGGTATGTTATCCCTACAACTATTCCTAATACTGCAGTATTAAAGGAAATAAACAAAGTTCTGTATAGTATTTTAGGAAATATTTTATAATACACAATTTTATTTGATAGATCTATTAAAATGGCCAAAGATAGATATGCCAGTAATACTCCCACCCAATTTAATATCCAATCTTGATTTCCCATTAAATTAAACAAAAGTGCAATGACCCCTCCTAATGCAAAAATCAAAGAGATCATAATATTATTTAATGCTGATTTCATGATGTTCTCACTTCCTTAATAATTGTTATGATAAAGCATTGATGTTTACTCTTGAGTTGTCCTTTTCTTATTAAAAGCCCTTTTTATTAATTGAGAACCTGTTTGATACTATTCTTCCATTACTTCTCTTGAACTCATGCTTTCTCCTATTCCCCATACAATATGTGTACCTTATGTGTACCTTGATTCAAATTTTGTTTTAAAGCATTTTTTGTATATAGTCTTTTCTCTCTTTATCTATTAATTCTTTTAATAACTTATATAAGTAATTATTACTAGCTGTATATGCACCGCTTAAAAATGGTTCTAATGTTTTATCTACAAACCCAGATGCTCTTCTGACTGCCGGTATTTTTTTATTATCAATCCCAATATCTTGTACGGAAATGCCCTCATGTAATCTGGTCATCATACCTAAAAACATACAAGAAGAATAAATACCAATCATTTCTCGTCTTATTTATTATTCTCACAACTATGCAGGTGCTTGGAAATTTAACCATACTTTATTATAATTAAGTATATATTAACAACATGTTTAGTATAAGTAAATAAAATTAATTATAATTTAATATTTTTTTACTTTTTTAAAGGGGATTACACATATGAACAATATTAATGTTGGTCAAAAAATTATGGCATTTAGAAAAAATGCCGGATTAACTAGTAAACGGTTAGCTGAATTAGCTGATATAACACCTTCCATGTTAAGTCAGATTGAGAAAGGAATCACGAATCCATCATTACAAACACTAAAATTAATTTCTGTAGCATTAAATATTCCTTTATTTAATTTTTTCTTAGAAGATACCAATACAGAAGAATTAGTTGTAAGAGCTAATCAAAGAAAAAAAATAACTTTCCCTGAAAGTGGAAATGTTTCGTATGAGTTATTATCTCCCAATTTAGATGGATCACTAGAATTGGCTTTAATGAATCTGTTACCTCAAACCGCTTCATCTATAGAACCTGTGGCACATAAAGGTGAAGAAATAGCATTTATTATGGAAGGACAAGTAAAACTATATCTAAATGATGAGGTTTTACTTCTCAATACAGGTGATAGTGTTAAAATCCCACCATATGCAAAGCATAAATGGGAAAACACTTCTTTAAACAAAGTCAATGTTATATTCGGAGTAACCCCACCATCTTTTTAATTCCATATACTATCGGATAAAAGTTAGAGAAAATAATTCTCTAACTTTTTGTATACATAACTATATTTTAAGAAAATAAAAAACTTGTCTCATAATTATATGAGATTAAAAGCTAAACAATTAAGAATAGTAAAGTAGAGCTTTTTGATTACATGCTTAATTTACTTTTTAATGTCCAGTATTTTTCCCCATTAGCGTCAAAAGAGAATTCGACCCATCCATTTGGATCTTCACGATAAATAAAGATGTTTGTTCCAGGAGTTAATGTACCAACATTATTTTGCGTTACATCTACATCTGATCTACTTTTAATTTTCAAATCAAATGGATAAGGTACATAGTAATAAGTAGCTGATGATACTATATTTACGCTCGAACCATCTGCATACATTTTATACGGTATTTCATTAGATAATGCTTCAACATCTAATGTTTCAGGGCTCTTTGGTAATTTTTTTGCATATGTATAGTCTTCCGCACGGAATGGTTTCATACGTTCCATAATACCCGCAATTTTTTTTGCCCAGCCTTTATCTGATGCATATTTCACGTTCATACCAGCTAATGTTGGTCCGTTATAATGCATACCACTTTCTTCTAAATATCTTTCTCGCACATAATTAGCGTTATAAGCAATACTGTCGCTGTACGTTGGTAAGTATTTAGCATATTTAAACGGATCTCCATCATATGCACGTAATCCGAATAGGTTATGCTTTTGGTATGCAATTTCTGATTTTCCGTATCCAGATTCTAAAATCGCATGCGCCGCTAAATAATGAGCATTCACGCCATATTGATTTTGCGCATTGATAAAATCTTGCCCATGTCCAACCAAAGGACTATCTGAATGATATTTTGCAATAAAACTATCAATCTCTTGAGCTGTAATTTTAGAAGTCACCGTTAAATTCAAATCTTCATATGAGGTAGCAGTAATAATCTCTTTTTCCTTTAAAACATTCTTTGGAGTTAGTTGCATCATATCTGTTTTTGCAGTAAGTTGAGCACCTTCAGCGCGTGTTATGAATCTATTTGGTTGCCAACCGTTATCAGTACCAACGGAAATTTTTAAATCAATTAAAATATTGGCGAACCTTTCACCCCAATGGCCTGTTAAATCCTCAAATTTACTTTGGCCATTATCATTTGCTGTACTTTGAAGTTTATATGCATTTACTAGCATTGCCGCCATAGCAGCGCGCGTTACTTTTCCAGATGGATTGAAGATACCATTACCTTCGCCTTTAATAATGCCAGCTTTTTCAGCTGCGGCGATATAAGGTGTTCCCCAGTGGTTTTGTGAATCTATAAAGGATGGTTTTGCATCGTAGTCTATTTGTATATCTAAAACTTTTGTCATAATTGTTGCGACGGAAGCTCTGTCTAGTGAATCATTTGAGCCAAAGTTTCCGTCTGGATAACCACTTAATACTTGTTTATCCACTAAATAATTAACGGATTGCTCTGCCCACTTTGGAACATCAGGAAATTTGTGAGTATCTGCTAAAATATTAGAAGAATAAGATAATATTGCTCCTGCGAGGATACTTGTCGCGATGAATTTGTGCTTCATAAAAAAATATACACCTCTACCATACTATTGTATTTATCAAATTGAGATTTTCTATTTTTATATTTACATGCCTGTAATCATAATCAGATTGTATTAACATGTATTCAATTTGATGTAATGATTATAGTTACTTATATGTACAAGTGTCAATAGATGTCTTTTACAAAAACGTATGATATTTATATGAATTTGAATTTCCATAGTGTCATAATTGACTTATGTATAAGGTAGATTTAATAGTTAAATTTCCTTTAAAAGAGCAAACGATAATTAATTTATATTTAATTATAATTAATATCGTGTTAACGTATATTTAATAATATAATATTTAGCCTTTGTTAATTAAAAATAAAATTCTTATAATCATTATATACTTATATTAAGATTTATAGTATGATCGATTTGTCTGTTATTTGTTTTAATTCATTTGATTAGGCAATTCCTTTATAAAGAGGATTGCCTATTTTTTTACAAACCAATTACATGTTTCTCCAGTTAAATTTAAGTGATTGAATTCTAAATCAAATATGATATGATATGCTATACTAAATATTCAATATATAATGTTAATCATTCGAATGGCATAAACTAAAAAAGACGAGATGTTTTTATCATGATGTCCCACAACTGCTACTGTCAATGTGGCTATTATTATATATACATTATCTTTTTTATACTCACGCTTGAGCTTTGGTCTTATCAAGACCTAAATTTTTATGTAAAATGGTATTCCAATTTTGGGGTACGGAAACGATTCGAGGTATGAGGGGCCACTATGAAAGAAAACCTAATTGTTACAATAAAAACCGTGGAAATATTTAATTTCTACGGTTTTTATTTTTACCTAAGATCCTTTTAATTATTTTACAACAATATAGAACTTACCTGGCATTTCATTTTGTGCATCTTGAAATATTTTTAAAATTAAATCCGCATAAGGTCCTAACATTTTTTGAGTACTCTCGAAAAATTCCCATTCTATTGTTATAGGAAGACCTATAAATCCAGTTAAACAGTCCCACAAAGCATCTGCATTTTCCCCATAAAAACTAGGGAAATCTAATTGTTTTTTTAATATTTGGTGCAATACTTCTTTACTAGTAAATGTTCTTCCATCTAATTTTACTATATCCATAAACTTAATCCCTCTATTCCCTATTTTACTTCGGTAAACGTTTTATAATGATCAGAAGTTTTATACACTAATCCATCATTAGAATAAAGAATTCTATCATTACCTCGATACCCTGATGAATAATTAATATCCGCTTCATACCAAGTCCTATTTGGAGCACTTGGTAATAGCCTTTCATTATTATAGTAAACATTTCTACCAATACTTTTTCCTGGAGCTACTTCGTGGAGATTTCCTTTCTTTCTATCCCATCCTAAAGCTTCAGCTTGTTGCTTTGTGATGAAATTATCCGGTAATTTCTAATTTTGTTTTATATACTGAGCGACTTCATCAAAACCCGTAGGATATTTCTTGAATTTTGTATTTTTGGCTGCCGCTTCTAAAGCCTTACCTTTCTTCTCAAGGTCTCCAACCTTCCCTACAACTTTACCGATAACACGTGTTGTACCACCAGATACGACAGCCAATGTACCCCATACATAATCTTCTGGATCATATTTTTGACCGGTTACTAAGTCTTCCCCTTTGATGAGTTGTCCAATTTCTTTTCCTGTACCAATTATGGGCGTCATACCCAATACGAATGATACATCTCCATCATTCTTACGATCATATACTCTAGATGGATCGCCACCTAAATCACGTAGTGCATTACTCAAGTCAATATTTCCAACATTGATGGCAGCAGCAGGTATATCAATCTTATGACTTGCTATTTTATTAGCGGAGTCCATAAATGTATTTGCAAGGTCTAATCCCATGTTGAAATCTGTGAAAAATCCCGGAATTTTCGCATCCAATGCTTGTAAATCTTTTGCAATGATTGGAGCGTTTTTTCTTGTTACTTGTACAAGTTCCTCCATTCCAGGCTTCGCTTCATCTACAGAATGTTTTAAGCGAATCGAACTATTTACAACTGGTCCTAAGTCTTTAACGATACCTGAAAGCCCTTCAGCTAACTTACGATGGTTTTCCTCGATTTCAACTGTTGCTTTAGCAAGAACATCTAAAAAGTCTGCAGTTTTCCCAGCAACTACATCTAATGCTTGATAATATCCAACATAGGTTTGATAAAGCGATGTATAGTATTGCAGGATAGATACATATACATCAGCACTAAATCCCATCCACTCTTTTCCATACGCTAAAGCATCCTCTCTCGTATTTCCAAGCAGTTTAAATAGCTCTTTTCTTTGAGTGACTGTTAAATTTTTAATGTCACCTTTCATTGCATTCACTAATTCTTGCAACTTATCATGTGTTTCCTTTATTACTTGCATTTTATGTTGCACATCTTTTTTCTCAACATCTAAATCGTTAGAAATTTTTCCCCAGAGTTAAACATCCAAAATTTACCAAGACCTAAATTATAAAAATCCCTAAAAATAAAGGAGAGCATATATTATACATGACTAATATATGCTCTCCTTTTATTCCATTAAAACGCCCTTTAATGGAATAATGAAATCGTTTCTATTTAGAGATATGATGCTACCTATTCATTATTGTATTTGGTTGTAGGAAAAATTTAATAAAAGCTCCATTATATTATCAATCCACTCACTTTTGTTTTTAGACAAAATATTCTCTCCTATATATTAAGTACATTATTTCCAAATTTATAAACTTTAATATCTCCATCATCTGATATTTTTATAGCTATAGCATTATTAGAAGCTATTTTACAAGCATTTGTTCCAGTTCCAAAAACATCTCCTATATTCTTTTCATGCTTCTAAACCTCGTATAATTACCGTTGATAAAAATCCAACTTATCCAATTGTTATCAAAAAATTAAAGAAAGAAAAACAGATGCCCGTAGGCACCCAAATCCGAAGGATCAAATATTTGAATAATATTATAGAGCAAGATTATCATTTTATTAAAAAACGTGTACCTTTTGGGACGCGGTGTAGAGAAATTACTAAAAGATTATTTGATTAATATAGATGTATCTCTGCAATGAATATTCTTGAACTGTTATAAAATGAAAAATGAATTATAAATGATTCAATAAATTTCGTAAGATTATTTACAAATGCGTCATCGCATGTTATTATTTTAAATAAATACATGCGATGACGCATTTGGGAAGTGGTTAGATGGATCTAGATAAAGTAATTGGAGTTGAAGAGGCAGCGGTTCTATGGGGATTATCACCTGGATATATAAAAAACCTTTGTGCAAAGAGTGAAGTAGTATCGAAAAAGATTGGAAAAACGTGGGTTATAGATGCTACACAAAACCATCCAGCTTTATGCTTATACATCAAGAATATTCAAGGGGCTCCATTTGTAAAGGAAGTATGTATAAGCGGAAAATCTAAAAATGTCGCTATTCAGTACGTTGATTCTTTTGATGAATATGTCACATTAAATAAAAATCCAGGTAATGATGCTAAAACATATGAAGAATACTTCGGAACAGGTGACAGGATTAATAAAATACTTACTCAAGAAAGCGCTCGTCTATTACGTCAATTTTCATTTTTGGAAAATGTCTTAATTAATATTCCATTTAAGGGGATAGTTTATGAAATCGAATTGAACCGAGATAAACTGAACAGCTATTTGGGATACAAAATAGAAGATTTAAGTATACAAGATAGAACGTGGCATCAAGATTTTCTAGAAAAACATGCATATCCCAAAGAAGGTAGAGCTAAATTAATAAATGAATTTGTGAAAATTAAATAATTTTTAAGTTATTTAATTGTTACAAGGTATACCTAGAGGGTTTTTCAGTCAATGGAAAGATATAATGAATGATTCGAACCCTCAAACTAATAAGGTTAATGAAAAAGAGTTCAAAAAAATGTTTAAGACGATACAATAACAAATTTCCTCAATTAAGATATTAAGTTTCTTTTAAAGATCTACTGTAGGTTCTTTACAATGGAAAACAAAAAGAACTTGTAGGAATTTCTACAAGTCCTTTTTTAGATAATGTAAAAAGTTGAAACAAACTATCTCATAATTTGAATCGGAGCAAACACTATAACCACGGGTTGATTTTATTATATACCAAATCTTAACGTATGCACTTTTAATGTTTGAAAATTTTGTGAATTTATCATAGGAGAATAAATAACGATCTTACCCCCTGAAAATCCTAATTTATTATTTCGAACAAAACGTTTTAAATCAATATTTATATCGTAATAATTTATAAAAATATAAGTATAGGTAAATAGAGAAGAATGGTGCATTCTTACAGAAAAATATATAATGGCATACAGGATCAATTAATTATAAGAAAATGAATTTCATATTATAACTAACTATAATTATTGAATATATGTAAATGGGGATTTCTTATCTTTTTTATTTATGAGATGAAGAAATTAGGTATAGGAAAATTAAACAAACATTTGTTTAAAATATTTTAGTTATGAATCAATATGTGAGGTATGATGAGTTCAGTGTTCAATTGTCCGCTTAGTTAATTTCTCATTTATTATATAAGTTTTATATAACAAAGAAAAAAAGCATCCGCTATGGAGGATGTACAGCGGTAGCTAGCTATTTTGTTTAAATCAAAAGAAGTATCTCCTCAAGAAGGAGATACTTCTTTTTTATAGCTTTTATAAAGCCACCTATTACAGGTTTTCAACAAAATTCAAATAATCTTGAGCGCTTTTTTCCAATTCGCTTATACCAGGCTCATTTTCTTCTTCTTCGTTTCCACCCGGCTTATTTTCTTTACCATAAAACGCAAAGTACGAACGATAATCTGCATTGCAATACAGGAATGTCGTTTTAAATGGAACTAATATTTGTTCAAGTGTATACTGATATCTTCCATTTTCACTATAATCTTCTTTTTTGATTCCTGCAGTTACACCTAAAGCAACTTTACGATTCTTTAATTTATCCCCTCCATTTGAACCATAAGCCCATCCATAAGTTAAAACATCGTCAAGCCATTTTTTAAGGAGAGGCGGACAATTAAACCAATGTATAGGGAACTGCAAAATCAGATTACCATGTGATTCAACCATTTTTTGTTCTTTTTGCACATCTATGTTTCCATCAGGGTAAACCTTAGACAATTCGTGAACAGTATACTTTTCCGGATATTTTTTCAGTTCTTCTATCCATCGCTTATTAATGACGGAAGTTTCTATGCTGGGATGTGTTACAATGACAAGAGTTTTCAAAGAGTTGTCCTCCTTAAGTATTATTTATATCTTGATAATAAAGTGAACACTATAAATATGTAAGTATGCACTTTTAGTACAGGTACTTACATAAATGTGAGTATTAAATCAATTATAAAAATATTTATTCTATATGGGGGGACCAGAGAACCTATTACCCGCAAAGTAGAATAATTACATTCATGGGGACACCGTACGATGTACGAAAAGATGGAATACTAAGTCATTTTTTCATTATTCAAGAATAGGGCGCGATTGTTGAGCAAACACAGGTAGAAAAATGATTGAGCTTTTTTATAAAAAATTATTCACTAGCAACAAATAACCCAAGCACTTTGATCAAACTTTTTTCAAAATGTTTGGGTTTCTTCTGTTGAAAAATCAATTTTTGCAGCATGCTTTTGATTGAAAATTATTACAAACCAACAGCATTCACGGCAAGGTTATGATTCCTTTAGGGGCAACTTTATGGCTAAAGTCACATACAGATTTATCTTAACTTGATGGACATATGTGGTGACACCTATTAAATTAACGCCTCCGTTAGTTTAAGAAGGCTATTTACTGGCAATTAAGTTTAAACACCAATTATTACATCGCATAAAGCTACCAGGAGGGTATTCGAATTCGGATTCGGAGATTAATTTGAATCCAAGCTTCCGACAAATTGCATTTGAAGCTGGATTGTCAACTGAAGGAAACGCATGAATGTACCTATACTTATTCTCAGCGGATGCTTCATCTATTGCCAACTTTACTGCAGTTGTCGCTATTCCTTTCCCCTGAAATGCGGGAAGAACACTCCAGCCAGTTTCGTACACACTTTCATTATTCCAAGTAGTTTGCCAATAGCCAACAGAACCCACTGATTCTTGCTCTGGTAACAATAAAATGCTAAACATACATCCTCTACTATCTAGTTTAAGGTACCGTTTGTGTCGCTTCAAAATCTGTTCTTCATTTTCTGGACCTCCAAGATGCTGCATCATCACTGAGGTGTTAATACGAAAAAGTAAATCAAGGTCCTTATCTTCCCAAGGTTTAATTTGAATAACATGATTGCTACGTTCTGAAATTTTATTCATCCCCTTACATTTTTCTTTATTTATTCTTTCTTTACTGTAAGCAAAACTCCTTTATTTGTTCAACTAACCTGCACCGTTAGACAATAAGTAAAACTGAAAAGTAGTAAAGGGTTTTTATTCTCAAAATTTATCATAGATCATACTACGTAATTTCAATAATTCATCTTTTAAGGGTCATCCATCGCTATCAGGTTAAAATTTTATAACGCCCCCAGAACTAAATTTTGTGTTAACTTATAATAAAAAAGCTGATTTTTCTTTTTGAAGTTAATCTGTTCTATTAAGTTGATGGAGATGTGGGGTTCTAACACATCGCTATCAAGCTATGAAAAACCAAATACCCCAAAACGAGGCGTATCGCAGTATTTTTGAAAAACCTCACGCTAAGCAAAAAAAAACGTCCATCAGGACGGCTTTATTTTTACATAATCAGTGTTATCGAAGGTTATTCTAATATGATAGAATCCCCAACATTCACTTTTCCTGGTTTTATAACTGATGCATAGACTCCAAAATGATTATTTCTTTTTTGTACAACAGTTTTTAAGAGAGTTTTTTCAAATGTTAATGTGTTAGGATCAATAGTAATAATCATGCAGCGTTCACAGTGTCTTACTATTTCTAATTCTGCTTCTCCTATACGTATACATTTTCCAAACCATGTATCTTCTACGAAAGGAATATTTTCATATAATGAGAATATCAAGTTTGGACGAAATCTCCTATGGTCCACATCTTGTCCCCACATTGCACTTATTTCTTGTAATGACGTATTAGTCACAATTAATACATGTTCTTCTTCAATTGCACCTAGAGGTACTTGCTGGGGTGAGTATTGTATGCCTTTAATTCTACGATCTGATTTTTGTTCCAATTCTGTAAGTAACTCTTGATCGCCCCACTTATATATTTTCCCTTCAGGAGAAACGATTTTGATTGATGGATATGTATCCAAAGTTTCTTCTCCTATAAAACTCGCCGTATAACCAATCATTTCAGGAAGTTGTGTTGCGGTTAAATACTTTCCTGGTCTTGTTTCATCTAAAAAAGCATGGCTTCTATCTCCATATAAGCCATAGGATGCAATGAAAGTTTGTTGAACATTTTCTCCGCGAAATGACTTTATTGGATGTCTTACAATTTCTTTTAGTTCTCCAATTATCATATCCTTACTCCTATTTTATCTAATCTTATCCCTTCATTATATAATCAATTGGAATTAGTTACCTTATGAATATAGTATTCATGTGAAGTTTACATAACCTATCAATTATCGGTAGCAAATAAAAAGGAGGAACCCTAATCTCACAAGGGAACCTCCTTTTTTTGTTCTATCAATCTATGCAATTTTTTATACATTCCTATTTTAGTGCGGTTTTAGGTTTTTTATTTGTTACTGGATTAGCCGAAAAACTGTATAAAATTTTGCATACTCTTAGCGTGGTTTTTTTCCGAAATGCTGGCGATTCCCCATCCCCATCAAGCTAATAGTTTTAATTACCCCCATAACGAAAATTTTATGCATCGTTAACTATTGATAATGATAGGTTATGTTAATAAAAATTGTATGGGTGATATATCATAAGTATTTGTATTTCGAGTTATAAATTGTTATGATAAACTGGTTAATTTAGGGAAATAAAGGAGGGGAAATATGGATTTAATCAAAGAAGTGACTTTATTAAGATATCAATTTAGACTTATGCAAAGTATGATTCAGTCAGATGAATTCCCATTTTATAGATTTGTTATAGATCATGAATTTGAAGAAGAACAAGTAAATGCCTTAAGAAAAATTTTAATTGCATTTCATGATCGATTAACTAGAGAAGAAGTTTCGATTTTTGCCCAAAACGATCATTTATTTTCTAAATTTAAACTTCCTTTAGATATGCTATACAGCCCAGAAAAGCCTAATTTAGATGAGTTTAAACTATATATCACTAAGATTTTTTATCAAGAATTTGAATTGAAATACTTATTATTAAGTTTAAAAAAACAATGTATTTTTGTGAATGTCTGTGATTATCTTTTAGAGCAATTAAAAATAATTAATAACGTTTGATTATATAGATATATAAAGGTGATATAAATAATTATTAAACGGCTATTTGGTACCGTTACATCGATATAAAACTAAGGTTTTGCACTATCCATAAAGTAAAAAAGGCGTTATCCTTTCTGTAGAATTATAGGAAAGGATGGCGTTTTTTATGTCTGTTTCTGTGTCTGATGAATTACAACTATTTGCTCAAGAGATTCAAAGTTTTTTATCTCCAAATACCTTACGGGATCTTGCTAGAGATGTTGGTTTTGTACAACGAACTAGTAAATACCAAGCAAAAGATTTAGTCGCTTTATGTATATGGATGAGTCAAAATATCGCTACAACCTCTTTAGCTCAGTTATCTAGCTGTTTAGAAGCATCCACAGAAGTACTTATCAGTCCAGAAGGACTGAATCAACGGTTTAATACATCAGCCGTTCAGTTTTTACAACATATATTGACTAACCTTCTAAATAAAAAATTAACTTCATCTATGCCACTTTCTTCTCCATACACCTCTGTTTTCAAGCGTATTCGCATTTTAGATTCCACTGCATTTCAGCTTCCAGATATATTTTCAACCATTTATCCTGGGGCTGGAGGATGTAGCCATACTGCTGGGATGAAAATTCAACTTGAATATGACCTATTAAGCGGACAATTCCTGCATATCCATACAGGTCCAGGGAAACAACATGATCGAACCTACGGTTCTCTGTGTGTTCCAACTGTAGCACCAAATGATTTATGTATCCGTGATTTAGGGTATTTTCATTTAAAAGATCTTCAACATATACAAGATAAAAAGGCTTACTATATCTCTCGTATTAAATCCAATACACGTATTTATCAAAAAAATCTCACACCTGATTATTTTCAGGATGGAAGCATCAAGAAAGGTACAGAGTATATACAGATAGATATGGAGGTATTAATGAACTCTCTCCAACCAGGAAAAACCTATGAAATATCCGATGCTTATGTAGGAATGACTGATAAAATCCCAACTCGTGTGATCGTTCATCGGCTAACAAAAGAACAACAACAAAAACGATTACAAGATCAAACTGTAAGAGAAAAAAAGAAAGGAATGAAGTACTCTGCTCGTAGTAAAAGACTTAGCGGTATCAATGTATACATGACCAATACCTCTACAGATATTGTCCCGATGGGACAAGTACATGATTGGTACTCTTTACGTTGGCAAATCGAGATTTTATTTAAAACATGGAAATCATTCTTTCATATTCAGCATTGTAAAAAGATAAAACGAGAAAGATTGGAATGTCATTTGTATGGGCAACTGATTGCCATTCTACTCTGTTCGTCTACTATGTTTCAAATGCGACACTTACTTCTTATGAAAAAGAAACGAGAACTGAGTGAATATAAAGCCATATATATGATTAAAGATTATTTTCTTCTTATTTATCAAGCTACACAGAAAGACACCCAAGAACTATCAAAGATTCTCATTCGCCTGTTCAACCTCCTACAGCAGAACGGGCGAAAATCCCATAGATATGAGAAAAAAACCGTCTTTGATATATTAGGTGTCGTTTACAATTGTACCATGTCTGATGATCAAGCGGCCTAATTCAAAAAATGAAACCCGATAGGGTTTATTTCGCATGCAACTCTTTAAATTCTCTACACCTAGCTTTTAGAAAAAAGAAACAAGTTCTACTATACTTGACGTTGTAAGGGCTTAGCTTGATAGCGATGTGGCGATTCCCCTTAAAGAGGAAATGAAGGTGCTTGGTATAAATGACAGTGACATTTTTCAAATTCAACTAATCGAAAAGCGAGTGTGAATTAAAAACCTTGATAATGTCAAATAACCATAAAAAAATCTCGGCTGAACCTTGTAGGGGTACGGAAACGATTCTGGATATGAGGGGTCATTCTGGAAAAAAATTCAATAATAAAAGTCGTAGGAACTATTACCTACGACTTTTTCCTATTTAAAATTTCATTAATCTGGACAAATATCTAAAACATCATGAAAAAGAGCATATTCTACAGTCACCTGAGGACCAAAGAAAGTTACACCCTCTGGGAATTTGAGATCCATAACAACCTCATTTACTTCTGCATAGGATAGTTGTGTATAATTTTTCGATGTTAAAGATTGAATGACTTGTTGTTCGAATTCCAATTGTTGAATCGTATAGGCCTGTGTGCTATCTCCATCTAAAGTGGACATGAGTGACGTATCATCAGGACAGTCAACTGAAAATTCATGTTGAAAGTAAAACACGGGCACCAACTTTGAAATTAATAAAGTACTGCTGTAGTCAACTTTTAAATTATCTTTTTTATATGGTTTAAAATCAAATATATATTTTTCTGCTGGCCAAATCACATTATTTTTAACAGATGTAGTAAGAATATTACTGTTGTTTGTGAATGATTGTAATTCTATTGGTAATTCAATTTTGCTTTCACATTTTAACAAATATGCATCTTTATCTTCATTTACATAAAATTGTTGTATTGCTCTTTTTACTAATTCATTCATGACTAAATCCCTTCTTTTAACTCATTATTAAATCATGCCCTCCAGATTTATCTGCAGGTTTCGTTTGATTCAAATTGAAATCTACCTCTCCTTGATGTTTCCCTTTACTATTAACTACTTCAAATCTTCCGTGTTGTGTATCTATAGCGTAATAAGTATCTGTTTTTTTATCATAATATACTTCTCTCTTGTTCATTTTAGTTCGTTTATTATCTTTTTTCCAACCTTTTTGATTTGCAACCTCCCGAGAAACTGTTTTTATTTCAGCAACTCTTTCGTTTACATTCATTTTTGCGATTTTTTTATCAAAGGCTGCTACATCAAAGGAGCCTTTTGGTACATTTTTCGTTACATTACCGAGATTCTTAGCCTTTTTCTCAAGATCACCAATCTTTCCAAAAACTTTACCAACAACTCGTGTTGTACCACCAGATACGGCAGCCAGTGTCCCCCATGCATAATCTTCTGGACCATATTTTTGACCTGTTACTAAGTCCTCCCCTTTTATGAGTTGTCCAATTTCTTTTCCTGTACCAATTATAGGCGTAATACCCAATATGAAAGATAAATCTCCATCATTCTTACGATCATATACTCTAGATGGATCAGCACCTAAATCACGTAGTGCATTACTCAAGTCAATATTTCCAATATTTTTGGATGCTGCAGGTACATCAATTTTATAACTCGCAATTTTATTAGCAGAGTCCATCATATTATTAGCTGCATCTAAACCAGACATAATATCTGTATGTATTGTTGGAAATGCTTGTTGGGCTTCTGCAACATGCGTTGAGACACTATTAATTAGTCCATCAGCCATTACTGCTTGTTTATGAATTGATGCTCCAGCTTTTTGTACAGAATCTCCAAATTTTATAAAACTTTTATTTACTACGCGTAAATCATCGGCCATTTGTTTATATTCAGGTAGTCTACTTTTAAATCCTTCTTGCATGGCAGTAAGTTGCTGTCCGTAGTCACGAACACCATCTGCAAATTTTTCTATTTCACCTTTTGGTAATGTGCCAACCCATTTTTCTGCAGGTTCAATAAACACCTTATTAATTGAGAGCGAGTAAAGTGTTGTCATGTCTGTAAACATTATCATGGCATCTATTCCTGCATCTAAAGTATCTACATACCAATCTAACATTTGCTTTTTATAGGATGTCATACTATTTTTATAATCTGTTAAACCATTCACATAGTTTTGAAGGTTAGCTTTATCCTGCTGTACCAAATATTTACCTTCTTGAATTTGTTGAATAATATTACCTGAATCCTGATTTGCCTTATCTAAAACCATAATACTATCTTTTAGTAGCATTAATTTATGGATTTTCCCAAAATCCTCATTCATCATTTCTAAAGTTGTAATAGTAGAATTGTATTTTTCCCTTACAGCTGGATCAGCTTCTTTTTCATAAATCTTATCTACAGTATTCTTCAATTCAGATTTTTTTAGTGTCGTTAGTAATTGAGTGACACTTTGTGTAAATTCACTTGATTCAACTAAAGCCACATCATAATTTTTAGTTTCTTTTGCTTTTTTATAGCGTTCGGAATATTTCTTTACTAACTCAGCACTCGTTTTTAAATCGTCAATATCTTGACGAATCGTATCTATTTTATTAGATAAAGATTGATCAAACACGACGGCAAATAATTTTTGCACAACGTATGTTTGACCATTGTAGTTCACCTTAAACCATAGAGGACCATCTTCCCCTACTACTTCAAGAATTTCATCGTCTCTAACTTCTATAGGGTCAAATCCTCTTGCAACTGTTCTTGATTTGTAGATATTTTGATCCAGGGATTTGATCGTTATCCACCCTTTTACCATTTTACCTGTTCTATCAAATTGGAATTGTTTTCCCTTGTAGGTTACATTGCCTTTTTGAATCACACCGTTATCGTCTGCATAATACCAATGGGTAGTTTGAGAGAACCATCCTTTTTGTGCAGCTCCACTTCCCTTATCAAAATAGTAGTCTTTTCCGTCTACAGTATTCCATCCCGAAGCTAGATTACCATTTTTATCGAAGAGATATGTATCATCCCCTGAACGCAACAATCCAGTATGTTTCACGCCTGGTTTGTCATAATAGTATTTCTTTTCCCCATCTACAACCCAGCCAACCGCGTCATTATTTTTTATACCTGATGTTGCCATAATTGTCTTATATAAGAACATAGAAAATTGCTCTCTTGTTACAATTCCATTTGGATTAAAATTGCCGTCCCCAGTGCCATTTGTTATTTTGTTTCCAGCTAATATTTTGACATATTCGTTGGCCCAGTGACCTTTCATATCCGTAAATGCAACATTTCCTTGCGGTTTTAAATCAAATGTTTTGACAAGCACAGTTGCCATTTCGGCACGTGTCATATTATTTTTCGGATTGAATTTTTTTCAGCATTTACACTGAAAATACCACGTGCTGTTAGTGCCAAAATTTCCTTTTTGAAATTGCTGTCACCAATATCAACAAATGGATTATTTGTACTATCTTGCGGTTTTAAATATCGATACAAGAAAGCAGCGAGATGTTCGCGAGTAATAGGATCCGCTGCACCGAAATACCCATTTCCGTATCCTGTTATAATCTTATTCTCCACCATATACATCATTTCTTTATACGCCCAGTGGGTTTTAGGAATGTCAATAAATGATGATGAATTTCCTTGATTATTTTGTCCTGCATACACTGTTCCTACTGTACTGAATAATAAAATACATATCACAGAACTTAAAAATAATTTCTTAATTGTATTCATAATAGATCTCCTATTCAATTTTTAAAAATATAATTGCAAAATCAGCACTTATTTTATCCTTCATTTACGGCGTTTTATATAATTATCAAATTTCTATTCATACTGATATTTCGCATAAGGACAACCTAAGTCATTCTGTCTAAACAATATTTAATCCATAAGATGTTTCATTTTTAAAATGTAGTAGCCCGTTTATGGAACCTTCTTAATCTACAGTAAAACCAAGCTTTTTAATGTGAAAATCCCTTAGTGTAAAATTCGCATTATGTTGACGAGATCCATAATAATACCAATCTCCTTTCTCTTTGATGCGGCCTATTTGATTTAAAACTTCGACTTACTCTGTAAACATTGGTGCATAGGTAGAAAATAATTAAAATAATGATAATATAAGTCCTATGATTTTCTTCATACTCGCATCTCCTTATCAATTCGTAAAAACTTTTTAATTATATATTAGGTTTCATTTTTATTAAAATAAAAAAATATAAATATGCATAATTGCATATTTACCTTCTCAATAGAGTGTACCCTATCGAGAAGAAATCTTTTCCTTGATATTATTAGTCTCAGAGACTCTCAAAAACACCCTTTATAGAAAATTTTTGACCCATAGGAAACCTCATTTATTTCATTTTTATTATCATTCTTTATTGCAAATCTACATCTTTTTTAAGTAAGTGACTTCATATTTTAAATTAGATGCGGAATGTATCAAGTACATTATCTTTTTCTTCTTTATTAATTCCAATGTATCTTAGTGTAATTTGTGGTGTACTATGATTTAATATTTCTTGTAACTCAATTACATGATCGCCGAATCGTTTTATATGTCTACGATTCACAAAAGAAAGCATATGGGGTGTAATAAAAATGAAAATACAAATTGTATTGTTTGACGGCTTCGGAGAGCTTGTCTCTTTCGCACCTTTTGAGGTACTCAAAAGAGCGATAGAAGAAGGGGCTCCATTTACGGTTGAACTAATATCAAGTGAACCAAAACAAGAAATTACTACTTCGTTTGGAATTACGGTTAAACTAAATGATTTTTTACGAATGGATAATCGTCCAGATCTGTTAATTGTACCTGGTGGTGGCTGGAATCATAAAGCTGAACATGGGGCACGAAAGCAAGCAGAGCTTGGAACCCTGACCGAAATGATTAGAGAGATGCACAACGAAGGAACGATCGTTGCTGGAGTTTGTACCGGAGGTATGCTACTAGCTGCCTCCGGTATATTGAATGGTCGAAAAGCGACGATGCACTATTTGGCGAAGAATGAAATCATTGGATACGGGGCAGAGCTTCTTCGTTACAGAATTGTTGATCAAGGGAATATTATCACTGCAAGAGGAGTCACTTCAGGACTTGATTTGGGGCTTTGGATCACGGAAAGGTTCGCAAGCCCTAAAATTGCAGCTGCCGTTGAATATAGAATGGAATACGAGAGGCGAGGTGTTGTTTGGAGTTAATTTGAATTCTTTTTTATTGGCTTAATCACAGGGTTCTTGCTGTAGACCGCAAAGTAGCTATTCGTATATATAAAATTGAAGCCAATCCTGGCTTTTTTTATTGTTTGTTTTTCCCTAAACTAAAAGTGTAGGTAGCTATTTTATACAGAGGGAGAGACAAGCATGAAGAAGAATTGGAAATAAAAGTAAGTCTATGACCTATTTTTACACATATCTCGGCTGTACCCCTACTGCAGTAAAAAACAAATCTTGCTGAATTTTCGATTCCTCCTGAAATGAAGGTCTATTATAAAAGAAAATCAACCATCCCCAACCCCTTCCAATCTTGGAAGGGACTCGCTCGGCGCTAGCCAGGCAAACAGGTTTGGAAGACCTTCAAACCTATTTGGGGTCACCATATCAAAAAAAAGAAAATTGTACGTTTGGACACAATTTAGACACAAAACATCCGGTTCCTTGTACGCTAAGGGACCGGATATTTATTTTACTGTTTTATATAGCGTACAATTTCTCGCTTACGAGGTCTGTGTAGCAACCGAACCAAATCCAGATTAACATCCATCCGATTCACAATTAAATATTCCAATATGTTAAATGGCTAAGTAGGGGTACGGAAACGATTCAAGGTATGAGGGGCCACTCTGGGAAAATATTCAAATTAATAAGGTGAATATAAACAAGAAATCTATCTGCGGATAGGTTTTTATTTTACAATGAAGATGGTTGAATATTGAAATATATATAGATTCTAGGGGGATTAGTTATGCCTAGTATTCAAGATACGATATATCCAAGAATCAAACATAATCTAAGTACGGAAGATTTAAGGAGTGTATATACGCCAACCAGAAGCGAAATAGAATGGACAAGTTTGAAAACAAAAGGAACATTACAGCAACTAGCGTTACTAATTTTGCTAAAAACTGTACAAAATCTTGGCTTTTTTACACGTATTTCAGATATACCTCCAATTATAATTAAACACATTGCACAGTCCGCTCAATTACCTATCCCTATTGAAACTGAATGGGAAGCATACAGTAAAACACGTACTATAAAAAGACATTATCACTTTGTGAGACAGTATCTAAACATTCAACAATTTGATCATAATGCTCGTCAAATTATGCTTGATACAATGAAACATATAGCTGGAAGCAAAGATGATCCAGCTGATTTAATTAATGCAGCTATTGAAGAATTAATACATCAAAGATATGAATTACCCGTCTATAACACTTTTAAAGAAGCGGCTAATGAAATAAGACACAAGTCTTATCGTTTCATTTACGAGCAAGTATATGAATCCTTACAAGAGCAACAATTACAACAGATAGACTGTTTATTTCAAACAGAACTTGATACCTTTTATAGCCCATGGAATCGCCTCAAAGAAGATGCCAAACGTGCCTCTTTATTTCATTTAAAAGAGTTAATTATGCATCACGATTGGTTAATACAGCAACAAATACCTGTTCATCTTCTCGAAAGTTTTTCTTCAACCAAAATACAACAAATGGCTGCTGAAGCCAAAACATTAGATGCTTATCGTATGTCAGAAATAGAAAAGAAGAAAAGATATACGTTAGCCATCTCTTTGGTTTCTGTACAAACATCAAGAATACTAGATAATATTGGTGAAATGCTGATAAAACGTATGATGAGTATCCATAAAAAAGGACGTGAATTTTTACAGGATTATAAAAAACAGACACAAAAACGAACGGATTCTTTAGTAGCCACTTTACAGCATATACTTATGGCCTACCAAACGGAAGGAATGCCTGAAGAACGTTTACAAGCTATCCAACAAGTACTTGGAGATAAAGAAGATCAAGTATTACAAGATTGCGAGGATCATCTAGCACTTAGTGGGGATAATTATTATTTGCTTTTACAAAAATTCTTTAAAAGTCATCGCTCTACACTATTCAAAATTTTAGAGGTATTCCCTTTACGGTCAACAAATCAGGATTCATCTATAGTAGAAGCCATTCAATTTCTATTATCTCATCAACATACCAGAAAAGAATGGATATCAGTCGCTCATATAAAAAAGATTGGACTGTGGAAAAGGGAAGTGACACCTCTTCTGAACTTGTCTTGGATACCTGATGGTTGGTGGAGATGGTTAAGCCCTAAAAAGAAAAGAGAAGTTGTTCCAGAGGAACTGAATCGTCGGCATTTTGAAGTATGTGTATTTTCACAAATTATGTGGGGGTTGAAATCTGGAGATTTATATATTGAAGGTAGTGAAAAATATGCAGATTATCGAAAACAATTGATTTCATGGGAAGAATATGAAGAGAACCTTGAGGAATTTTGTAATCAATTAAACTTACCTAGTTTAGGTTCAGATTTCACAAAAAAGATACATGATGACCTTCAACAAGTTTGCCATAATACCAACAAATCTTTCCCACATAATCGACAAATTCGAATTGAAAAAGGTGAAGTCGTAATTGGAAAACTAAAAAAGAACAAGGTTCCTCCTGAATTAAAAGATCTTGAAAATTATATTATGTATAATTTAGAACCAATTAACGTTCTAGATATGTTAGCAGACACAGAATATTGGCTCAATTGGACACGTTTCTTTGGACCTATTTCAGGATATGAGAGCAAATTAGAAAACCATATTGAACGTTATGTAACAAATACATTCTGCTACGGATGTAACTTAGGTCCTACTCAAACAGCTCGTTCAATACAAGAAATAGATCGAAAGCAAATTGCTTGGATTAATCAAAGACATGTAACAGTTGAAGATTTAGACAAAGCAATTCGATATATTATTAATGCTTATAATCGTTTTGAACTTCCAAAATATTGGGGAGATGGAAAAAGTGCATCAGCAGACGGAACGATATGGGATGTCTATGAACAAAATCTTTTATCTGAAAACCATATTCGATATGGGGGTTATGGGGGTATTGGATATTATCATGTTTCCAACACATATATTGCTTTATTTAGTAATTTTATTCCTTGTGGGGTTTGGGAAGGAATACATATATTGGATGTTTTGATGAATGAAAAAGTAGATATTCAACCAGAAATTCTGCATTCGGATACTCAAGGACAAAGCACCACAGTCTTTGGTTTAGCTACTTTATTAGGTATTCAGTTAATGCCCCGCATTCGCAATTGGAAGCACTTAAAATTATTTCTCCCCAATTCACAAGACAATTATGAACATATTGATGAACTATTTTCAGGAGAAATCAATTGGAGTATGATTGAAAATCACTACCCAGATATGCTTAGGATCGCGATGTCAATCAAAGCTGGTAAAATTACTCCCTCTACTATATTGAATACACTAGGCACATATAGTAAGAGAAATAAATTATATCAGGCATTTTGTGAATTAGGCAGAGCTATTAGAACGATGTTTTTGTTACAATTCATGTCTAATGAAGAATTACGACGTACCATTCAATCTGCAACAAATAAATCTGAAGCATTTAATGGATTTACAAAATGGCTCTTTTTTGGAGGAGAAGGCATTATTTCTGAGAATGATCGTGAGAAACAGAAGAAAATTATTAAGTATAATCACTTGGTTGCCAACTGTCTTATTTTTTATAATGTGTTTTCCATGTCTAAATTAATTCGCGAGTATGAAAAACGAAAAGAGGAATTTAATAAAGAATTGATTTGTTATTTAAGTCCCTACATGACAGCACATATAAATCGATTTGGAAAATATCATATTGATTCAAATCGTAAACCAGAAAATCTTCCATTTGATCCTTCAACTTTTTCAAAAAATAAGATGTTCATTTAAATGTTATGTACAAAAAAACGTAGGAATATTTAATTCCTACGTTTTTTATAAGTTAATCAGATTTTTTACTATTAAAACTCCTCAAATTCATCAATTTCAGCTTTACGCTTTAAAAATATTTCAATATCTTTATTCTCTCTTTCCATTAAACCAAGAGCATGTCTATCGTTTAAAGCTAATTCTTTATAACCCCATATATATTCTATTGTTGTCTCTTTACTATGTTTATGATCCGCAAAATACCATTCTAAAGGTTGTAAAGGATTAGATACTTCAAACAATTCGGCGGGGTACCATGAAGGCAAGTTTTCATTTTCACCTAAGATTAGATAGTCTAATTCTCCATTCAATGAACTAATACCATAAACCACATATTCCTTATGGATTTCTAAATTTATAATCGAATCTCGATTATATCCTTGTTTTAATAAACCCTCTGAAAATGTATCTCCTGAATTTTTTATACACATTACCTTCATATAGAAGCTCCTATCAACAAAAAATTAATTTTTAAATTTAAAATCATCAAATTCGCCTGTTCTAGTATTTTTAACATAATGAATTTCTACACCATTTACATTATGCGCCATTTTCACCCATCCGTCTTCTTTAGGCCAACGAGGATCCGTCATTGGTATTCTCGTTAGAACTATTCCTTGTGGATTTGATTTAACTTCTTTCATTGCAAGTTGCTCTTCTAATGTATTTGCGGTGGTTCTACCTGTAGAGCCTCTTCCTAATACTTTCACTTCATGTTTTGTATTCTTAGCAGCCGCTTCTAGTGCCTTTCCTTTCTTTTCAAGGTCACCAATCTTTCCAACAACTTTCCCGACTACTCGTGAAGTACCACCTGACACAACGGCCAGTGTACCCCAGCCATAGTCTTCAGGTCCATATTTTTTTCCTGTTACTACATCCTCGCCTTTGACAAGTTGTCCAATTTCTTTTCCTGTTCCAACAAAAGGGGTAATATCTAATATAAATGATAAATCTCCGTCATTCTTACGATCATATATTCTAGAAGGATCTCCACCCAAATCACGCAATGCATTATTTAAATTAATATTCCCAATGTTAGCTGCTGCAGTAGGGATATTATACTTATGTCCGACAACTTTAGAAGCTGTGTCCATAAACGCATTTCCAAAATCTAATCCAGTATTTACATCAGTATAGATGCCTGGTACTCTTTCTTGCATGGTTTGTAAATCTTTTGCTATGACTGGAACATTCTTTCTTGTTACTTGTACAAGTTCCTCCATTCCAGGTTTCGCCTGATCTATGGAGTGTTTCAATCGAATCGCACTTGTTGCAATGTTTCCTAAATCCTCAAATGTACCATTGTCGTGTAATACTTGCTGAATACGCTTATGACTCTCTGCTAATTCATGAATCGAATCTGCAATTTGTTTTAAATAAATATTACATTGGTCTTGAAATTTTCCTACGTTTTGTATATCTTCTCTAATTACGTCATAAATTTGATTGTTAAACTCCACCATTTGAGTAAGAGATTTTAACACTTCTTCCTGGAATCGAACCATTTCATGAGATTTTCTTAATATTTGTTCTGAAAAATGATTTGCTCGTTCTTCCCCATATATGCCAGCTCTTTCTGCGTCAGCAATAAACATAGTAATGAGTTGATGCATTTCTTCTTTTGTTAAACGGTCCCAATCATTTTTTACTTTTTGTTGTAAGTCTTTCATTTTCTTTTGAAAATCAATAACTATAGCCTTTTGCTCTTCTAAAGAAGAAATTCGATTATCAATATCTGCAGCAATATTATTATAAGTATTTGCATCATCAATAATGCCATTTTCCATTTTCTGCAATACATCTACTGTATTATTTAAAAGTGTTTGATCGCTTTTTATATAATCAAAAACACCTTCAAAAATTTTGAGTTTGCCCCCTAGCAAAGTTAGAGGTTTTTTCGCTTCTTGGTCAAAAATAATGGCATCATGAATCCGTACATATCCTTTTTCACCTTTATACATTACTTCATACCAAGAAGCAACTTTTCCTGTTACTTCTATTAATTCACCAGTACTTACACGCTTTGCTCGTAAAACTTTCTTTAAATCTGGTTCTGGATACACTTTTTTTACAGGGGATTCTAATGTGATCCATCCTTTTACCATTTCTCCATCTTTATTAAAAGAGAAAACCTTATCTTTATAAGTAAAATCTCCGGTTTGTAAGGAACCATTCGGATGTAACAAATACCAATCGTATTCCATTTTCATCCAACCGCTTTTCTGTTCATGAGATTCATCAAAATAATACGGTTTTTCATTTACAAAGCGAAGTCCAGAACTTAAAAAACCACCTTCATTGAAATAATACATTTTTCCATCAATGGATTGTGCACCTGTTTGCATCACACCTGATGGACTAAAATAATACGTCCCTGTAGGTAATTTTATCCAACCTGTTTGCATGATTCCGTTATCATCAAAATAATATTTTTTCTCATCTATAACTTGAAATCCCTTGGCTGGTTGTCCATCTTTTCGAAAATAAATCCACTTGTTATTATCTTTTTGAACCCATCCTTGCGTATTATCTAACAAGATAGTCGACTTTATTTTGTCTAGAAAATCTAGATTTTCATATAAAACTTTTATGTCTTCATCTATTCGCTTATCAATATTTTTTATAACGTTAGGAGGGAAGTATTTTTCGGGATCCTTTTTATATTCTGTTGTCATAAATAGTGAAAGATTCATTCCTTCTTTAACAACATCCCAGGAACGTGTTGGATTTTCTCCTAGGACTACAGATTCAAAAATTCTTACATACCCTATTTCCCCTTGGTATTTTACTTGATACCAAATACCTTGTTTACCAATAACCTCTAGTAAATCCCCGTCTTTTACTGGTTTCGACTCAAATAAAAATTTTGTTTCTGGTTTGGGATACATTCTTTTAATTTTAGAACGTAATGTAATCCATCCTTTTTCCATTTCTCCATACTTATTAATTTCAAATTGTTTCCCTTGATAGGTAATAACACCCGTTGCATATTTACCATCACGTATATAACTCCAAGCTGTTCCAGAAAAACTCCATCCTGTTTGCAATTTTCCTGGTTCTTTGTAATGCATCCATTCATTTCCGACTAATTTTTTGCCTTCAAACAGTCTACCATCTTTAAAGAAATCATATTCTATGCCATCTAATGTGATTTTTTCTGTTCTTTTACTGCCATCTTTTTCGTAATAATACCAATTCTCTTTTTCCTTCACCCAGCCTACTTTATTTAAAACTTCGGCTGCTTCTGTAAACGTTGGTGCATAGGTAGAAAATAATAAAAATAATGATACTATAAGTCCTATGAATTTCTTCATACTCGCATCTCCTTATCAATTCATTAAAAACCCTTTAATTATATATTAAATTTTATTGTTATTGCAATGATGAATATAAATATATATAATTGCATATTCTCCTTCTCAATAGAGTGTACCCTATTGAGAAGTAATCCCTTTCCTTGATATTATTAGTCTCAGAGACTCTCAATAACACTTATAAAAAATACAATTGAAATTATGGGACAGGAAGAATTCTTATTACAAGCTGTAAAATCTTATATAAGCGATTTACAACAACGACAAATATTTATTAAGAAGAAAAAGCGTAGAAATTGAATCTTTCTACGCTTTTTAAAGTATTCAATTTACATACTCATTTCCGTGAAATCACCATATGCACTATCAACTTAATAGGAATGTTAATTATTTTAAATTAAGCCAATCTTTGCAGAAAAACCCTATATACTATATGAGTGTATATAGAAAACATACTTAAAGGAGAACAGAACATGATAAAACATATACTCAGTTTCATACTTGGAACATTTGTTATGATAATTGGTTCCTTTTGGGTTATTCCCTACACCCTTGAAGCAATTGACAGTAACGTAAGCTATATTACTCATGACAAAAAGTATTTTAGTAAGTTATATGAATATGACATTAACCTTTGGATGATTGCAATGCTTATATTTTGCATTTTTACTGCGATTTCTGTTCTTATACTCAAGTTACCCGATTATAAGAAAAATAAAAGCACTCCTATAAAAAAATATAGTCAAACAAATGGGCGAAAAAAAACAAAGAGAAGGCGTCGTAAATAATTGTTTTTTATGTTAGAGTTTTTACTTCCAAAAATATCTTAGCGTATAATAACCGCGTTTTGACGTTGGTACCCCTTAATGGGACCGCTATACTTAATTAAAAACTCATCAATTACTTTAATTTCGTATTCTTCATTTATAGTATCCATTTTCCTAGTGGAAATTTTCCGAATGTGTAAGTTTGAAAACATCACGCTCTGGAATGTGTTTGTATAGCATGTTTTCTTCTTTGACAAGAATATCATAAGAATGATAGTCGTGTTCAATCGAGCCGCCAAAATCTCTAATGTCAATTGTTCCATCGAGCATCTTATTTCCGAATTTAAACGACACTTTTTCACCTAATTGGAACTTCATTAGTGGAAAATCTCGATCTTTATTATAATACATGTATTTCACTCCTATCATTTTTTTAAAGCCAAGGTACCGTCAGCAGTTTAGAAAAACCTCAAGCTAAGCAAAAAATAAAATAAGCTATCTATTTAGACTACTTATTTATATAATTTTCGTTATCGAAAGTTCATTATTTGCAGGTTAAACTCATTGAAATCTGTCGATCTATAAAACCGAGTTCTTTATATAATTCTCTTGCAAAGTTCTTTACATGAACATTTAATCGTATTTCTTTATATCCTTTTAAAAACAATTCGTCTATACCTGCTTGCATCAATTTCTTTGAAAGCTTTTGGCCACGATACTCTGGTAAAATGTATAATTCGTAAATGAATCCTACACTTTCTTGTGAAAAGTAATCTTTACCACTGCCAATTAGAATCCATCCTTTTAAGTCGTCACCATCTTTGGATACTAGGTAGTATGCCCCTTGCTCTAATGTTGTTTGTACAATTTCTTTTACCCGTTCATGTGTAGGTTTAAAGGTCTTAGCAGTTCCTTCGTATAAAGCATTATTTGATCTTACTAGAATTTCATTAAGATCATTTTTACTAGCCTGTTTAATCATATTTTTTCGCCTCCTAATATTAAAGCACCCCCCCTCCTGTTAGGAGAGATGGTCAATCTTTGTTATGTTTTTCTAACATTTGAATAATCTTATCTAACTTTTGCTCAACTGGATCTTGATTTTTACGATTGCTGGTATGCCGAATTATACGTATAATCCCGCCAAACAGTGCGCCAATGATTATCGCAATAATAGTGTAAGAAATAGTGGTTCCTAAAGACATTATTCAGAACCCCTTTTTCCTTATTATACCATTTGAGAGAAGTGATATGTTCTGTATTTTAGGTTGTATATTCTATGCATGCAATGTTCACTTAACGTCTCATTATCGGTAGTAAGGAATGAGGCGGAATCTTCAATTAGGATGATGATATAATTAAGTGGGAATTTACTTTATTTTATAATTTATGAGGTGGAAAATGGACTCTTTAAAAATAAATAAATCTAAATATATTATCTCTAACATCAAAGATATTCTGTATAAAAAGCTCACTCTTGATAAACCGATAACTAAAGATGAGGTGAAAAAATTAAACCTAGTTAATCCTACTGTATGCAAAAATGAGAAGTATCTCATACAGGCACGGTGGTTTTGTAGTATGAATATCGGAGAGTGGGAAGATGTAGAAGTTATCATTCAAGGAAATAATGAAAATCCCAATGTTGAGATTATCGATATGGCAGAAAAAATATTCGATGAACTCTATCTCCATATAAGCTGTGCATTAAAATATCTACAGAAATTCTTCCCTAATCAAGAAATGAAGAACTACTACCTAACCACAATATCTTTTGGAAAGATGGCTAATATTGACGATTATATATTGCCAGGTTTTAGTTTAGCGTTTATTTATGAAGGCACTTATGAGTTTCAGTATAAAGTAAAATTTAAAGACAATGGATGGCCGATCGGTTTTGAAGGTGGGCCACTTTAATAATCATAGATAATTTTTCTTATTGTGGGATTTAAAATAAAAATTAACTGTTTGTAAAAAAGTTGCAATGCTAAGAGGATTTTAGCTAATAAAACAAATATAGTTCGTTTTGTTGTTATTTAGAGGCTAATTGAATATGTAAAATTATTAAGATTTAGGAAGTAGGATTTTGTTCTGTCCCACTTCCATTTCATTAGTTATTTTAACGTCTTTACTTTCAAAGAGTACACGAAAGTAACTTACTAGAAACATTTTTGCATCTCTTAGTCTAATCTTCAGTTAAACGCCCATTATGCCAAAGCTGTTGATAATACGGATGTGTTTTTTGTAATGCTTCATGTGTGCCTTGACCTGACAAGCGTCCTTCTTCAAAGACAAGGATTTGGTCTGCACTTGTAATCGTGGATAATCGATGGGCGATGATGATCGTCATCCGGTTTTTCGTTAACGCTTGAAGAGCAAGCTGCACTTCACGCTCTGATTCGTTATCTAAGTTCGATGTCGCCTCATCAAGTAATAAGATTCTCGGATTTCGTAAAATCGCACGAGCAATCGCAATACGCTGTTTTTGACCACCCGAAAGCTTAATACCTCCTTCACCAACCTCTGTATCGAGGCGTTTGTCCAGCTGCATGACAAAATCATAGGCATAGGCTGCTTTTAATGCGGCAAGTACCTCTTGTTCGCTTGCTCCATTCGTCCCGTACATGACGTTTTCACGAATCGTTCCATTTAATAACGGTGCATTTTGACTTACATAGCCAAACAGCTCACGCCACTCTGTTAAGTTAAATTGCTCAATGTTTTCTTTACCATACAGTATCGTACCTGATGTCACGTCATAAAATCGTTCAATAAGGGAGAACATCGTCGTTTTCCCGCCACCACTTCGGCTGACAAAGGCCGTTGTTTCATTTGGCTTTAACGTAAACGTCATACCGTTTAACACGTACTTTTCGTTGTACTTAAACGACACATTTTCAAAATGAATCGGCTGTGACGTAGCAGTTACCGGTTCACCGTCTTGTACTTCACTCTTCTCATCTAAGGCCTCGACAATACGCTCTGTTGCGCCAAGTGTTTTTTGTAAATCAGTAAAGAATGTCGCCATTTGTGTAAATGGCATAATAATTTGCACTAAATAAATCATGATTGCCACAAGCTCGCCAGAACTAATGGCACCTGAAGCCACCTGTGAACCGCCGTACCCAAAAATCGCAATGAGAACAACCATCATGAGCAACGTCATATGTGGTGAAAGAATCGCAACAATTTTTGCTTCTTTTAACCCGTACTTGTACAGCTGTTGAATTTGCTTTTTTCCGCCTGCTAGCTCCTGCTGCTCTGTTTGCGAAGCTTTCACGAGGCGAATGTTTGTTAAAATTCTCCCTAATCGTCCACCGAATCCTGCCAACTCATCTTGATTGGCTTTCGAAATCGCGTACATTTTTTCCCCTAACGGATACGTCACAAAAATTGTTAGTGGTACGGCGATCAGTAACAGTAGCGTCATTTTCCAGTCAATCCACAGTAAAACAACGACTGCACCGAGTATCGCGAAAAGCCCCGATACAAACGACACGAGCTTTTCCGTTACAAACTCCTTCACGACGTTTGTATCCTGCGTAATTCGACTCATCGTTTCGCCAGATTCATGTGCATCGTAATACGTTAATCGTAAATGTAGCATATGCTCCCATACTTCTGTTCGTAAATTCGCGACAACTCCTTCACCTAAACGACGCATCATATAAAATGTAAAGGCACTAAGCATTGCCTGTACAATTAAAACGCCAATGACTGGTAAGAGTGACGTTAATGCAAAACCATTATCTGAAATTTGATTAATAAGCTTCATTGTTAGTAGTGGTACAGCAAGTCCAGCTGCCACCTCTACGATACTTATAAAAAATAAAAGGACTAATTGACCATTCGCCATTTGACTGCGATTCATCAAAATCCAAAGCTGTGAGATTTTCCCTTGCATTATGATTCACTGCTCACTTTCACCATGACCTTTTCAAAACGGAAAAACTCATACTCTTCATCCGATTCCGACTCTTCGCCTTCAACATTTGGCCCCGGGTTGCCTTGGTGATAAAACTCGACAATTTTAAAGCCGCATTTATTAACGTAAAAATGAATATTACGCTTTTCAAAATATGGTGTGTGCAGCTCCCAAACCTCCGTCTCTGGGAACGCTGCTTCTATCGCTTCCCACGTTTTAGTGCCAAGACCTTTGCCATGTGCATTTGCCCTTGTATACAGGAAGTCCACTTCGTTTCGCTGGGTTTCGTTATTAATTTTCAATACGACACCACCGATTCTTTCGCCGTTTAGTACAAGTTGACGTACGACCGATTCTTTGGCAGTAAGTGAATGATCGAAATCTTCATCAGACGGGATTGGTCCCATTTCTGTCGGATTTTCCGCATCTGTAAAACTATCTTGTAACCCTTTCATAAATGCCTCTTGTAATTCTGCCTTAAATGTTGCTAGCTCGTCCTGCGGTACAGGTGCTAACGTAATTTGTTCATTTAGTTTTGTCATTTATAAAAAAACCTTTCTTTTAAACTGATTAAAATATTCGACCGACTGTTAAAAATAGTAGACTCCAAAGTAAAGCACTCACTCCAGCATATAGCATGTACGATTTTAGAGGCATATGCGAACTTCCACAAAAGTACCCCGTAACATGTCGCATGCCAGGAACAAAATAGCTGACTATAATGGCCGGGGCTCCGTATTTTTGAATCCAACCTTCCGCCTTATTACTCCATTTCAGTGAGAAACTCAACCATTTACCAAGCCAAGTTAGTAGTGGACGACCGATTCTTTTTCCTATCTCATAACTAACAAGCATGCCTATAAAAGACCCACTAAAAACAGCTAGCAAAGAAAAACTATAATGTAACAGCCCGATTTTCGTAAAATAGCCGACAAGTAGTACCATCGCTTCATCGGGAATCGGCAGGCTAAATAACCCGAGGGCAAGCACAATAAAAACAGCTGCGTACCCGTAGTATTCAATTAATTGATCAATATACCCCATGGCACTCTCCTTCATCAACCTTAATGCGTTCAACACAATAACGATTGCTTGTCTCATTTAAGTTTTCTTGTTAAGTTCACAAGGAATAGTGTAAGGTATGGAGTAACTCTAGAGTAAAGAAAGAAGTGAAAAGAAATGAAAAATAAATTCAAAAAAACATTTTCCACAGGGGAATTTGCCAAGTTACTTGAAATCAATAAAGATACGTTGCTTTATTATGATAAAATCGATTTATTTAAGCCTGCAGGTACCTTTGAAAACGGCTATCGCTACTACACATTTGATCAGTTCAACCAATTTGAAGGCATTCAATCGCTCCGTGCCGTTGAGTTACCAATTAAAGAACTCAAAACGTATTTTGATGCGCCTAACATCCAAATTTTGCAACAACTAGCGATGGTACAGAAAGAAAAAGTGGCAAAGGAAATCCAAAAATTGCAGGACATTCAATTTTTCCTAGAACGAACGGTTGCCCTGACAAAAGAGATGGAGGTGATTTTATTTGGTAAAGTTTTGCTGAAGCAATTACCAGCCGAACCTGTTGTGTATAGCGACGAGAAAATAGATTGGTCGGTATCAATGGAGGAACTTTACGAGCAATCTACGCCATTTTTAAAAAAACTTGGGGTTAAAAGTACAGCCGCATACGGTATTGTGTATTCAAAAGAAGATTTTCTAAATAAGGAGTCTGGAGAGGTAAGCTACCTATTTTGTCACCTAGATGACCCGTCAGCAAGAATAAAACCAGCTGGACACTATGCGATTATTTATCATCAAGGAACTTATGATGAAATCTCGCAGACCTATCATACGCTGCTTGCTTATTTAGAACAGGAGCAGTTGTTGTTAGATGGTGATATTTATGAGGAATATTTACTGCACTCGATAGCAGCTAAAGAGGAAAAAGATTATATTACAAAAATTAGTGTGAAGGTAAAAACACGTGAGGCGAGTTATCAACCTCTTTAAAGTTTGTCATACTTTACGTCTATCTTGCTAGATAGGCGTTTTATTTTTTCAAAACCTCTCTCAAAATTTTTAAAAAATTCAAAACTCTATTATGAAGAATATTTTAAAAGGTTAATTGTTAAATCTACAATTAATATTGGCCTTTAGTTAAAAGCAATCTTCCACAATAGGGCGCGATTGTTGAACAAGAATTACAAGGGTGACACATATTACACATGACTAATATGTATCACCCTTTATTTTTTATAACTTTTTGCGTTTTAGGTATTGATAATAAAATCAGCGGTCGCTGTGATAATTGCGGCAATTCCGCATTCAAAAGTTCCATTAAAAATTTCATCTTCTTAAGAGAATGCCGTCATTGTGGTATGAAGAAAATCATCTAGCCCCTAGGTAGGGAGTTTTCCTTTATAAAATAAAAAGCAGCTATTAGGCTACTTAAGGTTTGTCTTATCACCAAATAAAATGATATATATATTCTCCCGTTATACTTTCATCAACTCCTGCAACTCTAGCAAATCTCATCAATTCAGCCCCCTGAAGGAAATACATTGTTAGCATAATTGGCACCCGTGACCACATAAACCGATAAAGCTCATCCACCCTTTGCTTAGTCGTAACGATTAAATCATTCGCAGGTCCATTAATCCATGCAGTTGTCCTAACTGAAGTAAACGGAAGATCTTTCCCATTAACCACTATCCTCGCCATAATATGTGTTATATCCACATCGATCCCTCATTCCAAGAACCAAATCTGTTTTCCATATTTACATAAGTATTCAACGCTATAAAAAATGTTTAAAATGCTTCTTTATAAAATAAAAAAGCAGCGGATTCGCTACTTTAAGAATAATCTTTCATCATTTGTTCTTTCATATCTAATTCATCTTTGTACATCAATACAAGCGCCAATGCTGTATCATAGTACGTTTTCTTACTAATAGAGGTGTTACAAGCACAATTTTCACTGACAAAATTTTTAAATTCATCATTTTCTTCACCAAACATAAATGATAGCTTCTTTTCATTGATCTCGTATTTAATCAAGCATTGTGCCATTCTTTCAATTAGCCCCATGTTAGTACCAAATATATGTTTCTTTCGTTCTCTATTCAACCAATTCATATATAAATTTTTTGATTTAACATCTAAGTCGTCCCTGTTGCAATGTTTGCATAAAAATATCATATTACTAGGATGACAAGTACCTCCTACTGCATTAGGTATGATATGTGCTTTAACGAATCCGTTGGTCTTCTTATTCCAATAACCCTTTAGTTCAACGTCGTTGTTTATATCATTACAAATCATTTCACTGTTTTTTCTACAGCGAAAGCACTGCAATCCATCAATTTCAACATATGGAATGCCCTCGTCATCTTCTTTATCTAACCAATATCGCATAATGTCATAACCGCTTATATTTTTCCGTTTCCGACTCATACGTCATTCTCCTTTAGATTTTTTGATGACATATCCCGTTCTCGTATGTATCTATACAAAGTAGCTCTAGCAACATTAAACATCTCACAAACTTCCATCTTTGTCTTACCAGCAGCTAACATCTCCATCATACCTTGAATTTGCTGTGGGGTGTGAGCCTTCTTCCTTCCACCTTCTCTTCCTCTTTCTTTAGCAGCAGCTACATCACTAATAACACGTTCATTAATTACTTCACGTTCCATCTCAGCCATTGCACCGAATATATGGAATAAGAACCTTCCCATTGTTGTAGATGTATCAATGTCATCTTTAATAGAAACAAAGTGAATTCCCTTTTCATTAAATTCCTGAAGTAAATTAACAAGTTGGTGCATAGTTCTACCTAAGCGATCTAACTTATAAACCACTAAGGTATCATCTTTACGAAGTTTATTAAGAAGCATTTGAAGCTCCTTCCTATCCTTCTTCGCACCACTTTCTTTTTCAGTTATGACTTCTTCACAACCATATCTTTCCAACTTATCTAATTGCATAACCAAACTTTGCTTTTTAGTCGATACCCTCGCATAACCGAATATCATTCCCTATCATCCTCTACTTTTGATACACTGCAATCATTGATATTTGGCTATTAATGATTACGTCTCACAATCAAATGTTTTTGAGACACATTAAATTATTTCAGAAGGTATTCTTTCATATAACACTAATCAAAAATTATGTTTTTAAATATTGGCTCAAATCTCGCGTTATCTGGAACATATAAAAAGAGAAATATCTTTCCTGCTCATACCTTAAAAGCATTGATCCAATAATGATGATATATAAACAATAGTCTGGTTGTTGGACAAATCTTTCTTAAAGGTATTTTCACATGTTTTAATTAAATAATGAAATTATCTAAAGGAGTGTTCTATATGAAATTCAAATTGAAATTTAAGTCTCAAAAAGGAACCGCGTTAAAAATCGCAATAAATAAAAATGTACAATATCCTAATTCAATAGAAAACATCTACTTTTCACTTCAAATTCTATATGTCCTTATTAAATTGGTACAAGCATTAGTTAATTAATTGAAGCTTGTATCTTCATTAATTGTGTTCGTTTGTTTTGTTAGATGTTCAATCAAATTGAAACGGTATCCTTCGAGTTAATAAGTACTAATAAAAACATAATAAAAAAGAGTGCGATTAAGATATGCACTCTTTCAAAAGATTTTACCAATCTCGATGTTCACCATGATCATGATCACGATCGCGGTCATGATCACGTCTACGACGACACTCATCACAATCGCAATCGCGTCTACAATGACAGTCATTAAAATCGTTTCTTCTGCGTCTACGGCCGCATCCGCAAAATACTAAATCATCCCAAAAGTTATTACAATCACGAGAATGTCCAAAATTCTTATTCCATCCCATAGATATGATTCCCTCCTCTAAAAATAGAATTCATCATATTCTATGAATAAAAGGTGAAAACAGCTTGTTTACTAGTCTATGTTTTGTGTTTTAGATTAATAATATTTCAATTTGCAAGTCTATCTCATCTCTCAATTTCCAACCGTTATGTTCATTTGTTTTTTTAAATAGGCTAATCTATCAATTATATTAAATCCATTAATCAAACTATTACATATTAATGATTCATACATATACTATAGTAGATTACTAGAAAGGAGGCGTAACCATGGATAGTTGCGTTGTGTTTGTAAATGGACAACCTTTTTTAGTTCTCTCAGTAGCTGGTATTGAAATTGCTAGATTGGAGATTTCTCTTCAGGTAGCATTGGCTCTAAGAGTGCTTGGAATACCAATCTGCGATTAATTACCACATCAAAAAAAGAGGGCATTAGCTCTCTTTTTTATTTTCCCCTTATCTTTTCTTAACAACGAAGAAGACACCACCAGATTACGGCAGCGCCTACGATAATTGCTATTGGTTTAATCATCCATAATTCCATCCAATTCATGGTTACTATTCTAAATAGACCAACGATATATTATAATCCTTTATATACCCAAGGAGGTTTATCATGCTCGGCTTTCATAAAAAACTACCCATCTTAGGATTCTTTTTGTTTTTATACGGTTTCATCGGTATCATCTTTTTATTACTATTCCTTAATGTGTAGGAACAAAACGTATAAATATATGTTTAATATGTAATTTTTATATAACAAAGAAAAAAGCATCCATAATGGATGCTTAATGTATACTAATATTAATATTGAATAGCTTCATTGATAGACTTTCTAGAACATTGAACTACCCCCACTTTCACTTCGTTTAGAAGTGAGGGATTCCTAAGTAAAGAGTTCTATCGAACTCTAATTGATTAGGCTAACCCCGCAGTCCTTGCGGTTAGAAGTCTTATTGCTTCATTCTTTATATTGATACTTGCGTTAATATCCCTATCATGGTGCATACGACAAGAAGGACAGTCCCATTTACGTAGGTTTAGATTTTTAACGTCTTTATTTTGATATCCACAACAAGAACATAATTGGCTGGAAGCAAATGTTTTCGATATGACAATGACTTGTTTGCCATACCATTTTGCTTTATATTCCAACATGGTTCGAAACTGTGACCAAGATACTTCACTAATTGCTTTTGCTAACTTATGATTCTTTAACATATTCGATACTTGCAAATCCTCTATACCGATAACATCGTGGCTTTTGATGATTTCAGTCGAGATTTTGTCTAAGTAATCTTTTCTAGCATTTGATATGTATTCATGAATTCTAGCTACTTTTACTCGTTGTTTATTCCAGCGAGAAGATCCTTTCATTCTTCTAGAAAGAACACGCTGTGCTTTCGCCAACTTATCTTCTAATGATCGGAAAAACTTCGGATTTTCATAGGGTGTTCCATCTGACAAAATGGCGAAATCTTTTAGTCCTACATCTATCCCAATGTAAGAATGTGTTTTCGGAAGTTCTTGTACTTCTGTTTCAACTAATAGTGACACAAAATATCTACCAGAAGGGTTTCGTCTAACAGTCGCATTTACAATACGTCCCTCTACTTCACGACTTTTGGCAAATCGAACAAGACCTAGTTTCGGCAACTTTATTTTGTTCCCTACAACGGCAATATTTTCATTTGTTTGTTTTGTGGTATAAGATTGTACGCTATTCTTCTTGGATTTGAAACGCGGGGCACTATTTTGTTTTTTGAAAAATCGTGTATACGCATCCGCAAGGTTGCGAACAGACGACTGAATCGCAATACTATCCACTTCTTTGAGCCAAACAAACTCTTTCTTCATGGCAGGAAGTTTGGCAGAGCATGTACCATATGTTAAACCTTTTCCAGTCTCTTTGTATGCGTGATCCCATAGGGATAGGAAATGATTGAATACAAAGCGAGAACAACCTATCGTTTTGTTAATTAGAATTGCTTGTGCTTGATTTGGATAGATACGAAACTTATAGGCTTTATTAATTATCATTTGATTCACCTCCATTTCGGGATATGACTATTATATACCAAACGTACATTCGATAGGTAGTGGAGTAAAACTTTCTGTAAGTCGAACAATTAAGATGGCTTCCTGCCATCCCTTGTTCGAAGCCAATTCATCTCCCACCTACTCACTGGGCTGTGACCCTTCACGCTCCTTGAGGAAGGAGTATTCTTGGCTAAAATGATAAAGTAAAATCAAAATTTTCATCTTTAACCACAGCAAATTTAATCTTCATTTTTCTTTCCCCATTTTTAACTAACCAATATTCAAACATCAATATAATTATATATACTTTTATTAAATAATACAAAAAAATATTTTATCAATTTGCCCCTAGTTAACCAATCTAATAGAGAGAAATAAAAACAAAAGGATGAAGTTCCTCTTCCAAGGTCAAGATCACTCTCAACCTTCTCGTTTATACTCCGTAGAGCTAGCTCAATACTTCGGCTACTTAATGTCATTTTCGCCTTTGCTGACTAATATCGAATTATAAAGGATTTATATCCAAGACGTATGTGTTTCTTCCGACGCCTTGTTTGAACCAATACACTAGAGGGACGGAAGGGGAATGTTTCCGTTGTATTGGCTCAAACAAAGAGTGGAACTCTTTGTCCCCGTTTTAGTCATTAATAAGAATCGTGAGTAATTACTAATGTACGAGATCACGTATACAACCTTGTACCAGAAACGCGATGTTCATTCACTCAAGAACAACCACCCCATTTCCATTTTCAAGAACCGGTATAACAGAATAATAGACTTATATTCACTACCAACCCAGAGAGCAGGACAGTCTCTAAGCTGAATGGTAAATACAATAGAAACAGCATGACGGATGCGAGTTATCTCACACCGCGCCACACTGGAATATGTCATTATAAGTAATTCATTGGTCTTTTCGTCTTAACGCGGGTTCGTACCGCCTTGCCCGCCCTACTATGCGGTATACGTTACCGTGACATTCTCCCATCAGAATGTTTCACTAATAGGTGTACTAATCCTCTTCGATATGTTGTTGTCAAAGGGCTTGTACCTATACTTTACCGTCGATTTCATCTGCATAATTCCCCTTATTTTATCGGTTTTTTGTCGATGTTTTTTATTCCATAAAAAAAGCACCCCAATTTTCATGAGATGCATCTTTCTTATAAAGAATCTTGCTATTAAGTAAAACAAAAAGATAACATTTCCTTAACGATTATATCTTTGATTGAACTAGCTCATAAAATGAATTCACTTTTGATGGGGTAGAAAAATTATCAAATACAATAAAATCATCACCGGAATCCATTGTTATTTTTTTGATAAAAGGGATACTAGACATCTCTAAAACTATATCATTTGTATGACTGAAGTTATTCACCTCAGTGTATGCATATTCCCATTTAAGGCCTTTTCCAAACATATAGTCAGCACAAAACAATAACCTTTTATTTGTAGCAGCTAAAATTCCAGATCTACTAATATAACCAAGATTTATCGCACAATAAAGTGTAGAAATTACTTCTTCATTACTCTGTAAGTATCTTGTTACCATTTCCAAGTTCGCCTTCACTAGTAATCCTCCATATTTTTAGTATTAAATTATCAACACTGTACATCTATTTTATTATATATTACACTTTAACACTAACACGAAAGCATTCCAACAAAACCCCTTATATTCAAATCATCCCCAATGAAGTAGCAATCATTCGAATTGCATTTTTCTTCCTATTATAGAAGTGATCCTTCTTCATTGATAACTCATTATAGATAAAACTGTCCTTTAACTTCTCTCCATTCAAATACTTCATTTTAATAATCTCAGCCTCGTCATAATCCAATACGTATTTTAGTGCTTTCTCAATTTGCTTAAACTTAATATTACTCACATGTCTTGTATCCCTTATCTCTGGAAACAGACTGATTCCCTCTTGCTGTAGCTCCACTTCATTCTCAAAACGTGCTTTTAAAGCGCGGTATTCTTTTAGAATGCTGACAACTTCCTTTTGCATCTTCTTCTCCATTTCTTTGTCCATTACTGGTAAGAATGCTAATTGTTCCATGAAGGAATCCCCCTACTTCTGAATTTGTCTTTTTACATTCACATCAGGTACGTGAAATTTTACTATCTCTTTGTTGAATAAAGGAAACATGCATAGCGAGCAGCCTCCACCATCCACTCTGCATGGCTCCGTTATCCATTAAGCTTTTAATAAATTACGTTTCTTGTTGATCATCTTCTCTTTCGCTGCTTCAATGTTATTTGCTACTTTCTTATGGTCCTGATCAAATTGAATCATGCCATCAAACATAACTGGCGCTACTGCTTCATCAACGTACTGCAAGTAATCAATCGGTGCTCGTTCTGTCTGTTCTACTAAGTATCCATAAATATCAAAGTCTGCTCTTGGTATAGACTTCTTGCCCTTCGGTTGATGAGACATCCTTACGTAAGATTGAATGACTGATAGTGGTACTGCGAATACTGACTTGTCCTTTCTAAACTCTATAAGGAAGAAACAAATCGCTCCCATCTTCTCTGCTTTATCCAGGTAATCCAATTGATGCTGCGCAATGTTCTTTAAATCAAATCGTGTAGTATTCTCTGTAGACTTCGCTTCAAATGCGATAGCTCGTCCCCTATACACGCCGTCATAGTCTACTGTACTTTTAGCTTCATAGAATCCATTTAATACACGGCCACCTTTACTTTTTAGCACCTTCACAGGAGTCGGACGCTTGTTTATTAGCGCCACTCTCCCTCTTTGATACATTTCATTCGATAAATTGATAAGCTTCTCAAAAGCCATTCCACGATTTCCTATTCCCATTGTTATTCCTCGCTTCCTACTTGTAAATTTCTACTTCAATTGAATATGCAATATTTCATATTTTATTATTATAATATTTCTTTATTAATCATCACTTTCTATCTCACCATTGATATTCATTGATAAATCAACATTTGTAATTTAATTCTTGATGTTCAATTCCGCTAAAATACATTAATTTTATATATTAAAATATTTAAATTGGAATTTCTTGTTCTACAAATCTATACGTATTTTGTGTATTATATAGCGGAAGAGTAAGGTAAGAGTTACTCTTTGCCATTTTAGGAAAGGTCCTGTTGGAAACAACGGGGCCTTTTTTCGTAAAAGAATTATTTTGTTTTAATTCTATTTAGAATTTGCTAAAATTCAGTAAAAAATATCATATTAATAAAGGGGCAATCATGAAACATACTATAAACTTCTGGTCTTTTATTTTTTCATTTGTTTGTGTCGCTTTATTCTTTTTATATCTTGAAGTATGGTCACCTAAAATGAATGGATCTATTATGAATACAATATATTTTCATCCTTTATTCGTTTTGCTAGTTTTAACACTAGGAACTTTTTTTGTTGGTATGATAGGGTTCTCTAAAATAAACAACTGGAAAGCGATGCTTAGGAGCATAATAACAGTCTTTCTGACATTTTCATTATCCGTGTTTTTAGCCATTATTTTGTTTGTGGGATATGGATTAAGTTAAAAAGAAAACCTTTAGGTACCCCTGAATAAAACTCAATATTCCGTCAATAATGTATATGACATCAGATTTTCTCCTTGTTCCCCCTTGGAGATGAGCAGTTAGTTTTAGCTAACTGCTCCTTTATTTATAACAATGATAAAATTATTTAAAATGATTCTTCTTTATTTCTCAATATAAGGAGCCTTGGATTTTTATTAATACTCCTGTAGTATATAAACAAAGAGTAAGGTAAGAGTTACTCTTTGCCATTTTAGAAGGGGTTCTGTTGGAGACAACAGGACCTTTTTTCATATAGAGATTGTTTTGTTTAATTTTTCACCATTAGCCACAAAAATATCTTATAATCGTTATATACTAACTTAAAATAAATGATTAGGAGTAGATTAAATGCCAGTTACACTTGAACTTATTCTTTTCATTCTTATAGCAATTAGTGCTGTCGGCTATTTAGTAAAAGAATTTCAAAAAACTAGGAAAAGGACACTTGGAATTTCACTAGAATTCTTGGTTCTTTTCTGGTCAATATGGAGAATATCGACTATCATAATCTAATTTGTAAAATATAATCTCCCTTGGAGATCGGCAGTTAGCTTTTGCTGGCCGCTCTTTTGTATTCCTCTTATCCACTCTTTAATGGGAATCATCTATTCCTGTTTATTCAATTTCATCACCCCTTACCACAAAAGGATGATTTTATTGAGTCTTAATATGAAATATTACATATTCTGTACCTTCAATCTTTATACATGCAATAATTTATTTATAAAAATACAACATATTAGTAAGGGTGATTTACATGAAAAAGTTCCGTAAGAAGATGATTACATCTTTACAAACATTCTGGGGATGCTTAGCATTCGGTATGTTAATGTTTGCTATCTTCTTAATTATGGATTTAACAGATACACCGTTTAATACATTAGGCTGGAGAGACTGGATAGGTTCTGCAGTAGGTGCAGCCATTTTATCTATTGGGATGTTTACTTTAAGTAAATTGGATTTAAAATAAATATTCCGTCAATACTGTTGATAGGCTGTATGCCAAAATTCATTTAGTTTTCTCTGTATCTCCTTGTATTGAGCAGTTAGCTTTTGCTAGCTGCTCTTTGTTTGTAAAAAGCACTCAATTAACTGAACGCGCATATAATATTCTGCGTTCCTTTCTTTGTAAAATAGTCGTTACAAAATGGATCTCGTCACAAGAGCACTTAATAAAGTGCTCTTTTTTGATTTTAAACTAAAACAAAATGAAATTTTTACCATGAAGATAATTATTAAATATTTTTCGCTTATACATTATAATGGAAGAGTTATTGTATATTGGCATTAAGAGGAGCGACCTAATTAAGGGCTTCTCTTTTTTATAAAATAGCATTGTTACTGCAATCTCCCTTTATATATCTTCTTGATCTGCACTTCAGTGAATCCCTCGTACACCGCAAATACTTCAGAGAACTGACTTAAACACATATCAATAATCGTGTCGTCTGTCATTCTAATGTAAAAATACTTAACTTCACCCATGTAATCGTTGTGTAGATAATAACTCTTAATCTCGTGATGGTAGTTATTAGCTTCCAATACTTCATACAGCTTAATTTTCGTTTCATCCATATCAAACATAGATAAATGTCCCATCTCCTTAACAACTCCTTACGTATTAAATAACATTTTATTTTTCATCCTTGTACTCCATCTCCACAAATTCAGCTAAATCAATTTCTTTCATTATCATTTCCTCTAGAAAATAAAACGCTTCTTGTTCTCCTTCGTTTTCTCTTACATTTTGAAACTGTAATTTTTGTTCTTCATTTAATTCAAATTTCACTTTTGCTTCTACAGCCATTATTCATACCTCCATGTCTTTATATTTTTCAAACACCCCATTCTTCTGGAGAGTATTCACTAATTGCCTAATCGTACTTTCCGTTCTTCCTAACGCTAAAGCGATTGCCTTTACCTTTCCGAATCCATAATACTTACATATGTAGGCTAATTCCCTCGTTGTATACGGCTTCTTATGATTCGGATGGTACTTCATTCTGCCCTGCGCACCATATTGAACTTCCACCCTGATCACTTCCTTCCCAAATAGCGTTTTAATTCAATTATCGGTATCACTTCTTCGTGTTCTTATAATCGACATGAAATATTACATATTTCGACATTTTTCTACGCAAATAGTCAAATGTGGTGTATTCTATAGTAGAAGAGTAAGATAAGAGTTACTCTTTGCCATTTTAGGAAAGGGCCTGCTATTTATAGCGGGTCCTTTTTGTTAAACTACAACTAAAATAGCGTTTTTGTATAAGATAATAGCTCTAGATCAATTGGACACATTTACCGATTTATTCACCATTAAATCCATGTTAAAATCTCTTGTGAGTACGACATAACTCAATCTTAGGAAGCCCTGTAACATTTTCTGCGGGGCTTCTTTTTTTCAACAAGCCGTTAGTTAACTGTGCTGACTACCTTGATTTACAAAATTACTTTTTGTTCACTTTTTTGATACATTTATGAAACATTCATATGTTATCTTCAGTACGTTCTATTCTTTTTATAATACCGTGTGAAGTATACCAAACCGAGAATCCCTAACCCCCTAAGTTTAGGGATTCTTCATTTAAATACGGATTTTATACACTTTTATTCTTTTCAAAAACTATTATATTTATTATACGTAATATATAAATTTATGTTATAATGTCATTATGAAACATCACGTGTTTCAAATACAACATTTTTTGATGGCCTCTTATCTTTCCGTAAGAGGTCTTTTTTTTAAATAACTATTTTGTTAAGTTTCATAAAACCTCTCTTTGCCTAAATAGGTTCAAAATTATCTATTTTACATATATAATACTTTTAGCAATTTAAATTCTATACATAAGTAATGGAGGCATTAAAATGGGGAGTGTCCCAAATTTACCACCTCAACAATCAATCTCAAAAAAACAAATTAATCCTAATAAGAATCAACAAACGAATAAAAAGCTAAGACGTCGTCTTTTATTAGCGCTTGCTTTTATGCTACCTATGGTTATTTCCATTCAAATTTGCATTTATAAGCAAGAACAAATGATTCAAGAAAAACAAATTACACTTAATAAAGAAAAGAAAAGATTATCTGAAGTAGAACTTATAGGACGTTATTTTGAAAACGATATTAAAACTTTAACAGAGAGTGAAGAAGGTATTTTAAAGTTCGCAAGGAAATTGTATGGATTCTCCAGACCTGATGAAACTATATTTCAAATAACTGAATAACTTTTCAATACATAAGCGATGGTCATAAATCATGGAGCGATTTAATGATCATCGCTTTTTATCAAAATTCTATTAAATAACGCTTTTGTTATAAAACTAATCCATCATTATGCTTTCCACTTTGTTCATGGTGGCTTGCATATCTTGATACGCACCTAATATATCTTTAGTCTTATAGTTACGTTTACCTAAATTTATGTGTATTCCCCATCTAATCACACTGAATCTATCTTCGCTTTTCCGTTGCTTTTCTAAACGAATAACCGCACGTCTACGTACCATCTTCACTACGCTTCCTCATTTTTCTTAACAAAATTCAAATTTGGTCTTTATCAAAAACTTCAATATCATGTAAAACCTGCGCAAAGATTACTTTGATTCAACCTACATAACCAATAAACGTTATATAATGAATTTACAAATATCCAGTTTGCAAAATACTTACTTTCCATACGACTTATGCTTGAGTGCTAGGTGAAATCCTAGCCTTTTTTTATTTAGTACCTGTAGATCCGAATCCACGATTATTTACAACCAGTAAAGCCTTTACCAATATGTTTTCTTGTAAATATCTCCTCTATTGTCTTGTCTCCTTTTGCAATCATATTTCTCGTGCTGCTATATGAATAATTCAATTCTTCGCACCAGTGCACAAGTGTTTTCGTTTCACCTTTATATTCGATATATTTATTTCTAGAAGTGTTATTAGATTGTGTTTTAACATCTGTCCATCTGCAATTATTTGGTTCGTAATTCCCATCATTATTAATTCGATCAATTGTCAATTTATTGTTATATCCATGTTCTAATGCCCATTTTTTAAAAGACTCATAGTCATTTTTCCATTCATCACAAACCGTAATACCTCTCCCACCATATCTAGTGAATCTATAGTTTTTTGGATCGTTGCATCTATTCCGCATTTTTTGATAAATTCTATACAACCTTGTATTAGAATCCTTATGTTTAGAGTGAACCTTTCTATTTGTTTCTACGGAAAGACATCCACAACTCTTTGTTTTCCCACTAGTTAACGAATCACTTCTAGTGATTACATATTCTCCACAATCGCACAGACACTTATAATAGCTTCTATTGTTTTTCACTTCTCTGCTGACTACAGATAATTTTCCATATCTCTTACCTGTATAGTCCTTCGAATACATCGTTTTTCTTCGTTCATTATCACATTTCTTACTACAAGTTTTCCTTCTATCCCAAATACTTTGATCTATTTCAAATATCGACCCACAGATACAACATTCTTTCGATTTTTCATCTAATCCCACTGCTTCCAAAGCCACGGCTTACTCTTTCAGAATCCGATAGTTCGTTAACTTCTACAAAATGAGCCGTTTCTACTGGCGCTATGACACCTTGAGCAATACGAGTCCCTCTTTCAATTACATGAGCTTGCATACTTGCCTCTTTAGGGGCTTCAATATTATCAACTAGCACACCAACTTCTCCCCTAAAACCACTATCCACAGTTCCAAGAACTACGCGTAGCTTTGTATCACGCGTCATACCGCTACGCGGGCGCACCTGCACTTCGTATCCTGATGGAATTTCGAAAGCCAATCCCGTTGGTACAACCTTTGTTTCTCCAGGCCAAACAATCGTGTCCTCCGCTGCTACAAGATCAAAGCCACTATCACCCGGATTCGCATATTTCGGCATTTCTACATCTTTCACTCGCTTAATTTTCACTCTTAACTTCATTCCTGATACACTCCTTTTATTAGATTCCACAACTCTTGTTCAGTCATCTCATAAAGTTGTCGCCCTGTCTTTTCCTCTTTATAAATTCCTTTTTGTAGTAAAACATCGATATAAATTTGTTTCCTGTCCATGTTGCCTCCTAGCTTCTTTTCTTCTTAGCTCTCCTTATAGGTGTGGTCGCTGCCCTTTGTGGACTCCATCCTCCTTTTATTACCCTTGTACTAAATGTGCCATATGAAATACCATTCTCTTCAGCCAAATTGACCATATCTTCCATTGTTACTCTCAATTTCTTTACGGGCCTTTTCGCCGCTTCCTCTGGTGGCATCCCTTTATAAACACGAGTTAAAAATGTCTTTTTTTTAATTCCATTTTCTAAAGCTAGTCTCAACCACTTTTGTTCCCTAAATTGATATTTCCGAGGTGGTGTATTAATTGCCTTATCAATATCCCACCCCATTTGATACACCCTACGATATAACATGTAATAGCCAATTCCGTTCTTCTCGGCTGCTTTATAATCTTCCTTTTCTAGCCATCTATTTATCTTCATAACGCTATGCCTCCTAATCCAAATTCATGATCTCCTCTAAGGTTCTATCCGAAATATAAGTGGTAATGATTTTTATTTTTCCGTATTTCTTTTTAGCCATTTCTATAGCTGCACCCTCAGACTTCGCCTCAAACCAACGAAGCTTCCACTTTTCGTCTTTGTCGTAAAATTCTACTGAATACGTCATAACGCTATTACGCTTCAAAAATTTGTCCACTGTACTTGTTGCGGTATAATCAAAACTTCCGACTACATCCTCCAGTGTTAGTTGTTTCATGCCCCTAACCCCATTGGACGAGATTTAATTTTGTTCTTATCTGCCTGATCCATGATTAATGCGGCAATTTCTAGTTGATGCCTCTCCAATTCTGTAGCAATTTCAATAATATTTTTGTCTTCGTTCCACATTTTTCGTAATCGAATTACTTCGCTTTCATCAAACACTAAGTCCAACTCTTCTAAAGCGATATATAAATTACGACGCGATTTCTTCATGTACCTTCCCTGCTGCAACGCCATTGTGTAATTTTCCTTTTCCAAATCCGTTCCAAGTCTTGGCATCCCATTTCCCCTCCAGTTGTAATTTATGAATTTCTCTTAGCTCCGCCATAACAGCATGACGCTTTCTATCCACTTCCTCAGGTGTTTGATTTGCCGCTTCGCAAACACATGGCCCAAACTGATACATACCCGTTCCGTTACATGCACACATTGTTTATTCCCCCTTCTTGAAATTTCGTAATCTATAATTATCACCAAACATTTCTAGCATTTTTGCGTTTTCCATCATTCTGCTAAAATCACGTTCTCCGTACATTTCCGCTAACTGATCAACACTAAAATTCGTTGTAAATAAAGTCCTCTTCCCAATTCGACTATCTACAATTTCATTTGTCTTCGTTTGCTTCCAAGTAACGCCTTCTTTATCTTTTTCCGTGAATTCTGCTCCAAAGTCATCAATAATAAGAACATCCACTTTAGCAAGAAGTGACATAAGCTTGTCCTCTGTTAATTCGCTATTTTTATTCCACGTAGACTTTATTTTTGTGAACAACTTGTTCATTTGAATGAACATCGCGCTGTATCCACGTTTCATTAGTTCTTTAGTAGCTGCTACACACAAATGACTTTTACCAACTCCGTAATCGCCTGTAATAATCATGCTTGTTGGATCTTCTTTGCTGTATGTAGAAACAAAGTTCATGATTGTCTCTTTTGCATCTGATAAATCCTTTGTAGGAGGTACATAATTATCAAAATTAGCCTTCTTTAATTTGTCGTTAATTAGACTGTTGTCTGCAAACGAATCGTATAAACTAATAACTTGGTTCCTCTTTTGTATTACAAGCGTTTCCTGGGCTAACTGAACGTCCTGAGGTGCAATCTCTTTACAATGCCAGCAGTAGGCTTTGTTATTTTCATCAAGGAACTTTTTACGTCTACATAAATCACATCTTTCATTTGCAACCTTTGGTAAAGTCATATTTGTTGATGAAGCTATTATCTTTGCCATTGACACTGCCGCTGCTTGCATTAGAATCCACTCCTTTTATTTTTCATTTAAGTAACCTTCAAATTTAGTCCCGAATAACGTTTCTGGTCGTAAATACGGGTTCATATGGGAGTCTTTTAACCATTGTGCTGTTTTGATATCAATAACTCGTTTAAAATCATCTATAATAAAACCGTCTTTAAATCTAGCTTTGATTAACGATCTAGTTTTCGCTGTTTTATGTTTAAAAGATTTACCCGCTTGTTCATTAAGATAAGAAACGATATCTTCATAAGGGATACAGTCTTTTGACCGTTCTTTTTGGTCAGAAGGCATATTATCTTTTAATGTAGTAATCTCTGTTGTGTTCTTTGTTGTATTCTCTGTTAAAGATTGCGACGTTTTGTCAGAATGGATTCCGACACTTTGTAAGGTTTGATTCTGACAAAGTGTAAGAATGGATTCTACCAATTTGTTATAATCCAATTTGTAGTGGACCGTAGGAGCTCCATTCGCTTTTTTTAAGGCTGTCTCTACTAAGCCATCATTAACTAATTTTTTTGTTGAATACCTAACTTGTCATTCTGTTAAGCAAATTTCCTCTTCCCATTATTTGTATGTTTTATAAAAGAATCCATCTGTTCTCTTCGATTTATCACTATAAAATACGATTTGATTAAGAAGTATCGCTGTTGTGAGATCGCCTGTTAACTTAACAAACAATTTTGGTACAACAACTATGTTTTCTTGTCCACTTATTTGAGAAATGATTGTACGTATCGTGTTGTAGTTACTCACTTAGTTCACCTTCTTCATCCAACATTCATAACTTACTGAGTCTTCCATGCCAGTAAACCGAACTTTGTCTCTCCCCTTGAATTTACCCTCGTGATGAAAAGTTCTTTCTGCTCTATATACCCGCTTAATTGGCGTTACATAGTCATAACCTCGTTTTTCTAAATCACGCACTGCTATTAGCATTTCTCTCATCGATCCACGTCTGACAGGTATCTTAAACATCATGCATTCTCCCTTTCGCATACCGCTATGGCGCCTTGAACCTTAATCACTTTGTATCCTGGATAGCGATCGGGAGTAATGTACTCTATCGCCTTTTCCCTTGCTTCCTCTTTATTCCGTGCGCCCCTTCACACCCACGCTAGAAGGACGACTTTAGATTGATTTTTGTCTAACAGGCTTAGCATCTCCTTAGTTTGTTTGTTCTATTTTTTCAACCTGTCTTGTTCTTCAATTTCAGAAGTTTCTTTTTCAGCCTGTTTAACCCACTTTGTTGATTTCTTAAGTACTTCCTCGGCTTGTTTTAATGTCAATTCACCAACTTCTTTAATGCTTAAGTATCCTTTAATCGTGTCTTCATCCACTTTCCGAAGAGTAGCCAACTTTTTAATGTTTAATTTGATTGCTCCAACTTGTTGAGCATTAATCATTTCTTCTTGTACTTCTGGTAGGTCTTCACCCGCATAGATGTATAATCCCAACCCGTGAAGCGCTATTGCCTTAACTAAGCAACGTTGAATACTAGTGTTAATATCGAAGCTGTTAGGCTCTGCAACGGGCTTATTTTGATTGTTAAGTATTGGGTGAACCTGACTTAGTGGTATTTCCTTGTACAGTTACTTCAACTTCTACAAAGTAACCGCAATCTGTTTTAAGGTAAGGTACTCCATTGAATCGTTTTACCTCCCATGTCGCTGTTGGATCTACTTCACGAAGCTTTTTAACCGCCCATGCCCATGATAAGTAATTAAAGCGCCCTTTCTTTTCAACATGTTCCGTGCAATCTATTTGAGCTAATTTAGAAAAGTAATTTTCAGTTGTCATACGAATCTCCCTCTCTTTTAAAATGGTGCTAATTCCGTTTGTTTACTAGCTTCATACACTTCCATAAGTGACTGTAATCCGTATTCGTAAGCCACAACCATCAATGCAGCATTTGGTTCGTTACTTTGTTTGTATCGTTCAACTAAACTCTTCATAATTTGAATTTCAGCTTCAATTTTGTTTTGTAGACTCATCTTATTCACCTGCTACTTTCTTCATCGAATGTTCTTCAACGTATTGTTTGATGCATTCGGATTCGGTATGGATTGGATCCCCACTAAAATCAAGGTATCCTTCTCCGTAGAAGATTTCTCCGCCACATCCTTGACAGTAATCCATGAAATCTCTAGCTGATGAATCGTGATGATTTCCATAAGTAATTGGATTTTCAACCATTTCCATATTACTCCTTATTTACTAAGATAAACAAAATATGTTATAATGTAGGTAAGGATATTTATTTGTTTCTCTAAAACCGTCCTATTGGTGGGGGCGGTTTTTTATTTCTCAACAAAATAGACTGAATTTTCAATCTTTAACCTGTCATTTTCATTGAGTTATTGATAAAATAGAATCAACCTGTTGAAACACCCTTCTTGGATACCTGTGCCTCCCCGTACAGGTATTTTTAATGCCAGTTTTAAACTAGCAGATGCATTGTTCTCACCCTTTCTGATGCTTTCACGCATCGGAATATCTAGGAACCCATTTACTAGGTGGGGGATACCATTAGATTCCTGAATATTACGACAAGCAAGAGCTTGTCCTATTAACTCTATAAAGACGCTATTACAAACATAAGCCCTTATGGATTCTTTGGATTATCAACTTTTTTCATAATTTTCATCATAGTTTTTCACATTCACATTTATGTAACATTTGTATATAATATTTAAATGAATTATGTGTTAAACTTATAACATTCCAAGAAGTCCTTTACTTTTAGAATCGACAATTCTTCAATACCCTTAGTCTTGCCCTGCATCCCCTTGCAGGGCTTTTATCATTTAGCTAGAGTTATAAACTCCTTATGCATTTCCTCAACCTTATCTACGCTGTTATGTATCCCTCTAGCTCTTAAATCTTTTATGATCCACAAGAGTTTCTTTTGTTCGTATTCATCTCGCTGCTGTTTATCCATCACTTTTCATCCTTCATAAACCTTTTATCTATACGTTCCATCACATAAGCGAATCCGCCTAACGCTGCGAAAAATACAGCAACCATACATAAAGAAAACATGCTTTCTTCTGGCATCTAAACCGCCTCCGGTTCTTGTTCTTTCTTCAGTCGGTCTATGATGTATGCTTGTCCTTTTGGCGTTACGTATGTTGTTGTCCATGTGAATGGCTCTCCACAAGGCTTCTGTTTAACACCTTGTGCGATTTCGAAGTATCCCTTTTCAACTGATGCCTGAGTTGGTTCAGTAGATCGTTTGAAGATTAAGTTCCACTCTCTAAGTTTTGCGAACAACTGACGTTGCCCAATTTTGACATTGTGTTTGGTTGCTAACTTAGCAACTTCACTCACCTTTAGCGATTCGTTGGATTGCATACAAGCTTCTGCAAATGTCACAAGCGGTTGTTGCTGAAGGTGTAAATGTATTATTCCTCCTTGCTATTCCAACGCTAGTTAACTTCTTTGTCTCGCCAGCTGTCGTTTTCCAAGCACGCCACCGCTTTCCTTTGTCTAATTTTTTAATGGACGTGGTTCACGTGCCAAAAGAACATTTTTAAATGGGGTACCGCCAGCATTTCGAAAAAAAACACGATTATTTTTATGGTAAAATTTATATAAAAAATTAAGGATGTTTTTATTATGGAAACTACAAAAACGAGTTTAATTCAAATCCTTTGGGATGGACCATACAATATTGCAGACCTAGTAAAACTAAAAAATGAAGAAATCGATTATGGAATTTATCAGATTTATGGGAATCACCCTGTGTATGGTAATGACGTTCTGTTGTATATTGGAAAAGCAGATTTTCAGACTATAGGGCAAAGAATTTCCCAAGAAAATTGGCCGGACACTAACGATTCTAACAATACTAAAATATATGTTGGAAGGTTTTACGGTTCTAAAAACCCAACTGAAACTGAATGGTCAGTAGAAATTGACTTGGCTGAGAGATTGTTAATTTATGTTCATAAACCTGCATATAATTCTAAAAGTATATCCTCGCTAAAGGATTTAAAATTTCAGGATATTCATATCTTAAACTGGGGTAATTATAGATCTCTTCTCCCTGAAATTTCTGGATTAAGATGGACAAGTAAGTTAGACGATTTGGTATTTGAAATGTATAAATGGGTGTAGTCTCACTTGTAAATTAATTAAACTTTATAAATAGATGTAGCAAAATAAAGTTGGGTGGGAACCCAGATATATTTGTACTGTAAGAAAAGTCTTATGTAGAACAAGTAGAGGAAGGCACCTTTGGGTGTCTTTTCTTATTAGACAAAACAATATAAGTTGTATTATAAATATAAAAGGATAAAAGGAAGGTAAGTGAATATCATAATTAATTTTGAACCATTTAACCCAACTATAAATGACTTAGCAATCAAACTTGCTATCGTAATATTTATACCATTATTCTTAGCGTTAATTGTCAAAGTGGTACTTATGAAATTTATGAAAGAATCAATTGCTGGCAGATTAGCTAGCCTATCTTTGTTATTTTTTATGTACTATGTATTTAAATTTATTACAGAGTAAAAAGGCGCTTGAAGACATCTTTTCTTTATTTTCAAAAGGACCTGCTCAATTCATTCTTCAAAACATAAGGTGAAGTGAACCCATTAAATTACATGGAATGAACCCTAGTTTTACCCTCTGATCTAAAGGAGGAACTATCGTTATGGGATATGGTGGTACTTGCGGTGAAGGCTGCGGCTTTGCTGGAGGATTTGCTTTATTAGTTGTATTATTTATTCTATTAATCATTATTGGCTGCACTTGCTTCTGCTAAAAACTATTGGAAAAGGCACCTTTGGGTGTCTTTTTTTGTACACCTTCGACATAATATTACAATATAGCGATTAATAGTTTGTTATCATAGTTCAGGTAATCTTACATTTTAGACACTGGGGGATACATATTATGAACAATAAACTATTACTCGCACTAACAAGCTGCGTTTTAATTATAGGATTGGCAGCATGCTCATCTAACGAAAACGCAAGTACAGTTAATGACTCTAAAGCTGAAGAGAAAACACAAAAAGAAGCCGATAAGGACCAGAAGGCTGAAGAAAAGGCTACACAAGAAGAACAACAGCGTCAAGAAGCTGAGGCGCAACGACAGGCTGAAGAAGAGAAAGCTAAACAAGAAGAACAGCAACGTCAAGAGGCCGAAGCACAACGACAGGCTGAAGAAAAAGCGAAGCAAGAAGAACAACAACGTCAAAAGCAGGAACAATCCCATAAACAACAAGAAGCACAAGTGCAAAAACAAAAAAAGACAGAGAAAGAAGCACGTGAAGAACAAGAAAGTTTAGAGTACGCAAAAAGGAGAGCACAATCATTTGAAGATAAAGAACGAGAAAAAATGAGTTGTGACGACGCGAAAAATGTTCTCGAACAATTAAAAAATGCCGAACAGAATCCGGCTATAAAAGATAGTATTGTAAAGTACCAAGAAAAAGTAAATATGTGCAGCAATTAATAAAATAACTTAACATGGTAAAACACCATTTGGATGGGAGTCCAATACATATTATTAAAATTAAAGTGGTTCAAGTCGGAAGGCACCTTAGGGTGCCTTTTTTTAATAGGGACCCCACCCCATCGCTATCAAGCTAAAGATTTATTGCAACCCCATGCACATCAACTTAAGTTTTTTAAGTACCCAAAAACGAATTCCCCACCTTGTTACAGCTATTTAAGGGTATTAGGCTCACTTTTTCCTTTTGGGGAACAATTAATTTCTTAACTTGACGGCCATGTACAATGACTCCTAATAGGAAGAATGAAAAAATCAAGATTACAGCCAAATTTTTGCTAATTGAGAAACTCCCTCTATTATCTTTTTTTCACATAAATCACCCAATCCAAGTTGAATATGCGGATATCGTGGTGTATATTTCGAGAAATATTTTGAACAAGGATAAACTACAATTTCGTGTTCATATGCCCTTTCAATTAGCATTTTTTCACTCATTTCCGTTTTCACTTCAATAATAACGAAAATTCCGGAGCTACCACCTTTTATTTCAACATAATTCTTAAAATGTTTTAATAATTCCCTATTCAATAGTTTCATTTTACGTTTATACAAAGCTTTCATCTTCCTTAAGTGTGAGTACCAATATCCTTCATTCATAAAGGTCGCCAGTGTTCGCTGATGGATAGATGAGGATGTTTGCTCAAGCAAAGGGAGTATCTTTTTATATTCACTTATTAGCCTTCTAGGCAAAACCATATAACTGACACGGATAGAGGGTAGTAGTGCTTTTGAAAAAGTTCCTAAATAAACCACCCTATCATTAGAATCTAAGCTTTGAAGAGACGGTATAGGTTGATGGATGTATCGAAATTCACTATCATAATCATCCTCAATAATATATCCTTCCACCCTTTTTGCCCATTGAATTAACTTTAATCTCTCATTGACGGGTATAGTCACTCCATATGGAAAGTGGTGAGTAGGAGTGACATATAAAAGTCTAGAAGGCGATTTTAAAAGGAGATCGACTTGAATGCCTTGTTCTTTTACCGGGATTGGATCAATGATAAATGATTGAAGAACAAAAAGTTCCCTTGCCACATTATATCCAGGGTCTTCTACTGCCAGATAATGATAGTCTTGCTTTAGCAACAACGACAAAAGTAATAACAAGTGCTGTGTGCTACTGCCAATAATAATTTGTTCTGCAGAAGTATTAACTCCTCTTGATTGAAACAAGTAATCTGCTAGTACCTTTCTTAATTTAATGTCGCCTTGTTTTTCTCCGTATGAAAACATGCTAGAGTCTTTAATGATTTTATTTGTAAGCATTCTCCATTTTTTCAAAGGGAAGTTCTCTTGATCCACTGTCCCAATTTTAAAGTCAATAGTATTCATGGCAGCATGATTTGTTTCATGATGCTGTTCTCTAATGGGTTCATAATTAAGTATCTCATCCGATATAGTAGCCTCTACAAAAAATCCCTTTTTGTTCTCACTTCGAATATATCCTTCCGATTGCAGTTGTTCATAGGCTACTTGAGTTGTGTTTCTGCTGACCTCTAATTGGATAGCAAGTTGTCTAATCGATGGCAACTTTGTATCCTTTTCTAATTTACCAGATAGAATCTGAGTACGTATGTATTGATAAACTTGTTGGTACATAGGAGTGTTGCTTTCTCGATTGATATTAAATATTAGTTCATTCATCATTGTAATTCCTCATCTGTCATTTGTGTTTATTATAAACTGTACCTTTTATAAATGACGGTATAAATGAATAATAAATTTAGAAAAAAATTGAATTTGGGAGAAAACTTATGACAATATTTATGTACATATTTTGTTTGATTGTATGGGGACTCAACTTTATTGCGGTAAAAATTCAAGGAACTCCTGTCAGCTTAGAATTATCCTTAACGTATCGTCTAGTTATGACAGCTTTTTTATTTTTGATACTTGTTTGGTTCCTTCGACCAAGAGGGATGCCAACAAGAAAAGATATCCCATTTGTAATAGTTTTTGGTGTATGTAACTTTGCATTAAGCTATTTATGCCTTTATTACGCCACAATTTTGAGTTCTGCAGCAATCGTAACATTGATTTTTTCATTAAAGGTGATTTTAACCCCGATTACCCTTCGGATTTTTTTAAAAGAAAAGTTACATTCACGCGTTTTGTTTGGGGGGATTTTTGGTGTATTAGGCGTATGTATTCTCATCTATCCGAACTTGAACAACTTTCAAGGGTACAATGACATAAAAGGAATTATAGTTGCGATCTTAGGTACGTTTCTTACAGCAGTAGGTGATGCTAGCTCGGCACGAAATGCAAGTCACAAAGTGAATCCTATCTATGCAAATGCCATTGGATTTACAGTGGGCAGTATATTGATGGGAGTAATTGTATTATTTCAAGGACAAGAATTTATATTTCCAACATCGTTTTCATATTTATTTGGGTTGTTATATTTAACTCTGGTTGCTTCATTTGTAGCATGGTTATTCTATTTGAAGCTTGTAGAAAAAATTGGAGGAGCTCAAAGTGGCTATATGGTTGCACTTTTCCCGGTAATTGGAGGAATAGCTTCCGTTTTAATCGGTGAGTCAGATCCATCATTGTATTTGTTTGCTGGTTGTTTTTCTAGCTGTATTGGCGCTGCTATTGCATTAGGGTTTAGAACTCGGAAGCAAGTTGCAAAATTACCTCTAAAAAGAGTTACTTAATAAGGAATAAGTGTTGTGAACTTGAAAATAGAGCTCATTTATTTGGTATGCAAAACTTTAAAGAGCTTATACTGGATTTTTAGAAAAAAGAAAAAAATCTCAAGTGAAATTAAACTTATATAATCTTAGCTTGATGGGCATGGGGTACCGCCAGTATTTCGGGAAAAACCACGCTAAGAGTATACAAGATTTTATACAGTTTTTCGGTTAATCCAATAACAGACAAGAACCCTACAACCGCACCAGGATAAGAATGTATAAAAAATGCATAGATCCATAGAACAAAAAAGAAGGTTCTCTTGTGAGAATAGGATTCCCCCCTTTTCCTTGCTACCGATAATTTGAGACGTTATGTTAACCAAACGTGTATAGAGTATACAGTCAAAAAAGTACAATACATCGCTTCTTCTAAATGGTACAATTAGGGGAAAAGGAGTGGAAGAATATGTATGATTACAAATTTGTGAAAGTCGAAATTGATGGATGGAAAGGGCAACCCAAAGAAGATTATA
>NZ_JBBBBL010000026.1:0-58464 GCF_037120585.1 Bacillus sp. CCNWLW194
GAACACGGAAGTTAAGCTCTCTAGCGCCGATGGTAGTTGGGACCTTGTCCCTGTGAGAGTAGGACGTCGCCAAGCAACTAAACACGAGTCAAATGACTCGTGTTTTTTCGTGTTTTCTTTTATAATCCATAGTAATTAAAAAATGTGTTTAAATAATAATTATTTTGATTAAATACAAGGGAACGTGGCTAGGATAGTGAATAAGCAAAAGAGTTGCAAATTTTATTAATACGTATATAATTAAAGTCAAAGATAGTCAAAGTCAATAAAGGTGGCGGATAAATGAGAAATATATCTGATATCATTGAGCAATATCTAAAGCAAGTTATTGACTTAAGTAATAATAATGTGATTGAAATCAAAAGAAATGAGATTGCGGATCGATTCGAGTGCGTACCATCTCAAATCAATTATGTAATCAATACCCGTTTTACGTTAGAAAGAGGATTTGTAGTAGAAAGTAAACGTGGTGGAGGAGGTTACATTCGCATTATAAAAGTCAAACTGCATGATGATATAGACATTATTGATCAAATGCTTCATATGATTGATCATAGCATTGCACAAGGGAATGCAGAGAGTATGATTATACGTTTAATAGAAGAGGGAATCATAACAAATCGTGAAGCTAAACTTATGCTAAGTGTACTAGATCGTTCTGTATTATCAATGGATGTTCCTTCTCGAGATGAACTTAGGGCTCGAATATTATGCGCAATGTTAAGAACACTGAAATATAAATAAATACAGCTGTTGTAAAAGAATAATAACTAAGAGATAAGGTAGTTAAATATTGTAGAGGTTTTGAAAAAAGAACACGCACTTTTATTTAAACGAATAAAGGAAAGTGAACCATCTAGTAATGTATGAAAAGTACTATGAGATAGATCGTTCCTGTTATAAAGGTGGGGATAGTGATGACTTGTCAAAACTGTAATATAAGACCAGCAACTTTACATTATACAAAAGTAATCAACGAAAAGAAGGCGGAAGTTCATCTTTGTGAGCAATGTGCAGAACAAAGTGGCTATACGTCTTTCTTTCAATCATCGCAGTCTAACTTTTCATTTCATGATTTATTTGCTGGGTTATTACACGGTGAATCAACAATGTTTGAAGAAGGAAAAAACGGGTTTTCGAATACAAGTATATTAAAGTGCCCAGATTGTAAGATGACATATGAACAATTTACAAAGGTGGGACGCTTTGGATGTGCTTCTTGTTACGATACATTTAAGGAACATTTAAAGCCATTATTAAAACGTCTTCACGGGGGACATACAGATCATTGTGGAAAAATTCCGGAACGTATAGAAGGAAATGTTCACTTAAAGAAAGAATTAGATGAACTAAAACTCATTCTGAAACAATACGTACAGAAAGAGGAGTTTGAGAAAGCTGCTGAAGTAAGGGATAAAATTCGAGGTCTTGAAAATCAGCTTAGTGAGCATAGAGAGGGGGAATAGTTCTATGTCACTGGACAAAATTATGAATGAAGCGATTAGTCCATGGATGAAGGGGGATGGCCCTGATTCTGATATTGTTTTAAGTAGTCGAATTCGTTTGGCTCGTAATTTTAAAAAATATCAATTCTCTACTATGCAAAGCGAAGAAGAAGCTAAACAGATTCATGAATTATTTAAAAAGGAATTTATAAATAAAACGGTAGAACCTTTTGGAGAGTTTGAACTATTAAAAATGAATGAATTAACACCTCTTCAAAGGAGAGTATTAGTTGAAAAGCATTTAATTAGTCCCAACCTTGCAGGAACAGAATATGGAGCATGTCTATTGTCAGAAAGCGAACATATTAGTGTTATGCTTAATGAAGAAGACCATATTCGGATTCAGTGCTTATTTTCAGGATTGCAATTATCAGAGGCTCTTCAAAGTGCCAATCAAATAGATAATTGGATAGAGGAAGAGGTTGAATATGCTTTTGATGAATCACTTGGATATATTACAAGTTGTCCTACTAACGTTGGTACTGGATTAAGGGCTTCTGTAATGATTCACTTACCGGGACTTGTTTTAACGAAAAGAATTAGCCGTATTATACAAGTAATTCAGAAATTAGGGTTAGTAGTAAGAGGAATATACGGTGAAGGTAGCGAAGCGTTAGGTAATATATTTCAAGTGTCAAATCAAATGACGCTAGGAAAATCTGAAGAAGATATTATTGCAGATTTAAAGAGTGTCATTCAACAAATTATACAACAAGAAAAAATGGCTAGAGAATTAATTTTACAAAATTCAAGCATTGAGCTTGAAGATAAAGTTTATCGCTCTTATGGCATACTAGCAAACAGTCGGTTAATTCAATCTGCGGAAGCAGCCACTTGCTTATCAGATGTACGACTTGGTATTGATTTAGGATATATAAAAGGTGTATCGAGAAATATTTTGACTGAGCTAATGGTCCTTACACAACCAGGCATTTTACAACAATATGCAGGAGGACCTTTAGGACCAGAAGAAAGAGATTATCGAAGAGCAACCTTAATCCGTGAGCGATTACGTATTGAAAAAAACTAAGCGCAAGTAGGAGGCGATTTCTATGATGTTTGGAAGATTTACAGAAAGAGCACAAAAAGTATTAGCTTTATCTCAAGAGGAAGCAATTCGCATTGGGCATAATAATATTGGAACAGAACATATTTTACTTGGGCTTGTACGCGAAGGGGAAGGAATTGCAGCAAAAGCGTTGATTGCTCTAGGATTAAGTCCAGAGAAAGTTCAAAAAGAAGTAGAAGCGTTAATTGGACGCGGAACAGAAGCGTCTCAAACGGTACATTATACACCGCGTGCTAAAAAGGTTATTGAGTTGTCTATGGATGAAGCTCGTAAATTAGGTCATTCTTACGTTGGAACAGAACATATCTTACTTGGTTTAATCCGTGAAGGTGAAGGTGTAGCGGCACGTGTTTTAAATAACTTAGGTGTTAGCCTAAATAAAGCAAGACAACAAGTATTGCAACTTCTTGGAAGTAATGAAGCAAGTTCAGGTCACCAAGGTGGTTCTTCAACAAATGCAAATACACCAACACTGGATAGCTTAGCACGTGATTTAACAGTTGTTGCACGTGAAAATCGTTTAGACCCTGTTATTGGGCGTGGTAAAGAAATTCAACGTGTAATTGAAGTGTTAAGCCGTAGAACAAAAAACAATCCTGTATTAATTGGAGAGCCTGGTGTAGGTAAAACGGCGATTGCTGAAGGATTAGCACAACAAATCGTAAATAATGAAGTTCCTGAAACTTTAAGAGATAAGCGTGTTATGACATTAGATATGGGTACAGTGGTAGCTGGAACGAAATATCGTGGTGAATTTGAAGATCGTTTGAAGAAAGTAATGGATGAAATCCGTCAGGCAGGAAATATTATTCTATTTATTGATGAACTTCATACATTAATTGGTGCAGGTGGAGCAGAAGGTGCTATTGATGCATCGAACATTTTAAAACCTTCTTTAGCTCGCGGGGAGTTACAATGTATTGGGGCGACAACGTTAGATGAATATCGCAAATATATTGAAAAAGACGCGGCTTTAGAGAGACGTTTCCAACCAATTCATGTTGATGAGCCAAGTTTAGACGAATCAACTCAAATCTTGAAAGGTTTACGTGATCGCTATGAGGCACATCACCGCGTATCTATTACAGATGATGCAATTGATGCAGCTGTAAAGCTTTCAGATCGTTATATTACAGATCGTTTCTTACCAGATAAAGCAATTGATTTAATTGATGAAGCTGCTTCTAAGGTTCGCTTACGCTCTTATACAACACCACCAAATTTAAAAGAGCTTGAAGTGAAGCTTGAGGAAATTAGAAAAGAAAAAGATGCAGCTGTACAAAGTCAAGAATTTGAAAAAGCTGCTTCCTTACGTGATATGGAACAACGCTTGCGTGAGAAGTTAGAAGATACGAAGCGTCAGTGGAAAGAGAAACAAGGACAAGAAAACTCAGAAGTAACAGTAGAAGATATTGCAAATGTCGTATCTACGTGGACGCGTATTCCGGTTTCTAAACTTGCACAAACAGAGACTGATAAATTATTAAACTTAGAATCCATTCTTCACGATCGTGTTATTGGTCAAGATGAAGCGGTAGTAGCTGTAGCGAAAGCCGTTCGTCGTGCTAGAGCAGGATTGAAAGATCCGAAACGTCCGATTGGTTCATTTATTTTCTTAGGACCAACAGGTGTAGGTAAGACGGAGCTAGCAAGAGCGTTAGCGGAATCTATGTTCGGTGATGAGGATGCAATGATTCGCATCGATATGTCTGAGTACATGGAGAAGCATTCTACCTCTCGTTTAGTTGGATCTCCTCCAGGATATGTTGGATATGAAGAAGGTGGACAATTAACAGAAAAGGTTCGCCGTAAGCCATATTCAGTTGTCCTATTAGATGAAGTAGAGAAAGCTCATCCTGATGTGTTTAATATTTTACTACAAGTATTAGAAGATGGTCGCTTAACGGATTCTAAAGGGCGTACGGTTGATTTCCGTAATACAATTGTTATTATGACATCTAACGTTGGTGCAGACGCGTTAAAACGTAATAAACATCTTGGATTTAACGTACAAGATGAGAGCCGCGATTATTCAGATATGAAAGGTAAAGTAATGGATGAACTGAAAAAGGCATTTCGTCCAGAATTCTTAAACCGTATTGATGAAATTATCGTGTTCCATATGCTTGAGAAAAAACATATTCAAGAGATTGTAACACTTATGGTGAATCAGTTAGTGAATCGCTTAAAAGAGCAAGAGATTGAATTGCATTTAACAGAAGGAGCGATTTCAGCCATTGCTGATAAAGGGTTTGACCGAGAGTACGGTGCTCGCCCACTTCGTAGAGCAATTCAGAAACATGTAGAAGATAGACTATCGGAAGAACTTTTAAAAGGTGCTATTGAGAAAGGACAAAAAGTTATCTTTGATGTTGAAGGAGAATCATTTGTCATTCATAGTGCTGAAAAGGTAAAATAAGTATAGACAAACTAAGAGGGCTACGAGATAGCCCTCTTTCTTGTACGAGAAGGATAAATTGTTTATAGATGAAAGTGAAGTGAAATATAAAACGATATGGCTAAAAAGAAAACAAAATTCACATGTCAAGAGTGTGGTTATCAGTCACCGAAATATATGGGGAAATGCCCTGGATGTGGTCAATGGAATACGCTTGTTGAAGAGATGGAGCCGGTTATATCATCAAGGCGCCTTAATTATGCCAATGCGATTCAAACAGAAGTAACAAAGCCAAGACGTCTTACTGAAGTAGAAACAAAGTCTGAGGCGCGTATTGAAACAAAATTTCAAGAGTTTAACCGTGTACTTGGAGGCGGGATTGTAGATGGGTCCTTAGTACTTATTGGTGGAGATCCTGGGATTGGAAAATCAACATTGTTATTACAGATTTCATCACAATTAGCGGATTCTTCATATGATGTACTATACATATCGGGTGAGGAGTCAGCAAAGCAGATTAAACTTCGTGCAGATCGTTTGCATGTAAAGGGTAGTAATCTATTTGTTGTAGCAGAAACGGATTTACAGCGAATTGCAGCACACATTGAAGAGATGAATCCAGCTTTTGTTGTTATTGATTCTATTCAAACGATACATTTACCTGAGGTGACGTCAGCACCGGGAAGCGTGGCACAAGTACGTGAATGTACAGCAGAATTAATGAAACTTGCAAAAACGAAAGGAATCCCTATTTTTATCGTCGGACATGTGACAAAAGAAGGTGCAATTGCAGGACCTCGTATGTTAGAACATATGGTCGATGCAGTTCTTTACTTTGAAGGAGACCGTCATCATACATATCGTATTTTGCGAGCTGTGAAGAATCGTTTTGGTTCCACGAATGAAATGGGTATTTTTGAAATGAAAGAACTTGGCCTTGCGGAAGTCTTAAACCCTTCTGAAATTTTCCTTGAGGAAAGACCTGTTGGGGTTGCAGGATCAACAGTGGTAGCCTCAATGGAAGGAACAAGACCAGTTTTAGTAGAAATACAAGCATTAATCTCCCCTACTAGTTTTGGAAACCCTCGAAGAATGGCGACGGGAATTGATCATAACCGTGTATCACTTATTATGGCAGTGTTAGAAAAAAGAACAGGTTTATTATTGCAAAATCAAGACGCATATTTAAAAGTAGCAGGTGGTTTGAAATTAGATGAACCAGCAATTGATTTAGCTGTGGCTTTAAGTATAGCTTCAAGTTTTAGAGATAAATCTACGGCACCAACCGATGCAGTAATAGGAGAAGTAGGATTAACTGGAGAAATAAGAAGAGTATCAAGAATTGAACAACGTGTACAAGAAGCGGCTAAATTAGGATTTCAACGTGCTATTATTCCTAGAAAAAATTTGGGAGGATGGACAATTCCGGATGGGATTGAGGTAGTAGGTGTATCTAATTTGGGAGAAGCGCTTCGTTTGACATTAGGAGGCTAGGCTATGGAAGAAAACAAGCAACGTGTCAAAAGTATGATTAATATTTTACAGCTCGTGGCTCCGGGAACACCACTGCGCGAAGGGATAGATAATGTACTTCGCGCACAAACAGGGGGATTAATTGTTCTTGGATATAACGAGCAGATTAAAAGTATTGTCGATGGAGGTTTTCATATTAATTGTGCATTCTCTCCTGCTAGTTTATACGAGTTAGCAAAAATGGATGGGGCACTTATTTTAAATGAAACGGGAAGTAAAATTTTAATTGCGAACGCACAATTAGTTCCAGAGGCATCTATTGATTCTATTGAAACGGGAATGCGTCACCGAACGGCAGAGCGTGTAGCGAAGCAGACAGGTAGCCTTGTTGTGGCTATTTCACAAAGACGTAACGTAATTACACTATATCAAGGGAATTTACGTTATACACTAAAAGATATAGGTGTTATTTTAACAAAGGCAAACCAAGCTATTCAAACGTTAGAAAAATATAAAGCTGTATGGAATGATGGGATTACAAATTTGGGCATTCTAGAATTTGAAGAGGTTGTTACAATGTCCGAGGTGGTTCATGTTTTACATAGTGTTGAAATGGTACTACGTATTAAAAATGAAATATTGAGCTATATTCATGAACTAGGAACAGAAGGTAGGTTAATTCGTTTACAACTTACTGAACTACTAGCTGATTTAGAAGCAGAGGCAGCGCTATTAATAAAAGATTACCATCAAGAAAAAACACAAGACCATCATCAAATTTTGAAAAAGTTACAAGAACTTGCAAATACACAACTTCTAGAGGATAGTGATTTAGTTAAATTGCTTGGATATTCAGGGCAAACGAGTTTAGAAGAAAGTGTGACACCGAGAGGATACCGAATCACCAGCAAAATTTCACGTGTTCCACCACTTATCATTGAAAATTTAATTAATCGATTTAAAACTTTGCAAGGTGTTTGTCGGGCAACTATTAATGAATTAGATGATGTGGAAGGAATTGGGGAAGTCAGGGCGAAGAAAATACGAGAAGGCCTAAAAAGAATTCAAGAGCATCTCTATATGAGTAGACACAATTAAGAATATTACATTGATTCCATAATATAACGACACTAGAACACTTTTGGTATATGATATGATATATTGGTAAATAAAACTATTTATAAAAAAACACGTCCGCTTTTGCATTCGGCGTTTTGATTAGCGAAACAATGGTTAATAATGAGTAGGAGGTGGTTGGATGTTAAAACGGATTGTACAGCTCTTCTTTTTAGTAATCGGGGGAGCATTAGGGATTTACTTAATCCCAAAAGTTATTAATGTATTAGACATGGGTGCCGTTCCTTTATTGGAAGGATCGTATGTTCGTGCAATTATTGGTGCAATTATTTTATTTTTAACAACATTTTGGCTTGTAGATTATATCGTTCAACTTATTAAGCATATTGAAGAGGCCCTTGTAAAGGCGCCTGTAGCGGATGTTTTATTTGGTACATTAGGGTTAATCTCTGGTCTTATTGTTGCATATTTAATTTTAATACCAATTCGTGAATTTACAATTCCAGTTATTAGTACAGTGTTGCAAGTGTTCTTTACTCTTTTACTTGGATACTTAGGATTCCAAGTAGGGTTTAAGAAGAGGAATGAATTGCTAGGATTATTTACATTACCACAACGTGGGAAGAAGAAAAATAATAATAGTGAGAATGAAGAAACTGAAACTGAGGTAGAAGAATCTACAACTCATTGGAAAATTCTTGATACTAGTGTAATTATCGATGGACGTATTGCTGATATTTGCCAAACAAAGTTTTTAGAAGGAACAATTGTGATTCCACAATTCGTGTTAGAAGAACTTCAGCACATTGCCGATTCTTCTGATGCTTTAAAGCGTAATCGTGGTCGCAGAGGATTAGATATTTTAAATCGTATTCAAAAAGAGATGCCGATTCCGGTAGAAATTTATGAAGGTGATTTTGATGATATTCAAGAAGTGGATAGCAAACTTGTAAAGTTGGCGAAAATTACTGGTGGAACGGTAGTAACGAATGATTTCAACTTAAATAAAGTCTCTGAATTACAAGGGGTAACGGTGTTAAACATTAACGATTTAGCTAATGCGATTAAACCTGTTGTACTCCCAGGTGAAGAACTAAGCGTTTATGTTGTAAAAGATGGAAAAGAACAAAATCAAGGTGTTGCATATTTAGATGATGGCACGATGATTGTAGTAGAAGATGGTAGAGAATACGTAGGTTCGCAACTCAATGTACTTGTTACGAGTGTGTTACAAACATCAGCTGGTCGTATGATTTTCGCCAAACGTAAATTATTAGAAAAAGCATTATAAGTAGAGGATTATTAATATGTATACATTAATTATTCCAGCAGCTGGTCAAGGAAAGCGAATGGGTGCTGGCAAAAATAAGTTGTTTTTACTTATTAATGAAGTACCGATTATTGTGCATACGTTACGTGCTTTTGAAAAGGATAAAGCATGTAAAAATATTATCATGGCAATTAACGAAGAAGAGCGCCCATATTTTGAAGAGCTAATGCAGAAGTATCCGGTTGAAAAGCCAGTACAATTTATTCAGGGTGGAGCTGAAAGACAAGATAGTGTGTATAACGCGATTCAGCATACGAGTGATGTTGGGTATGTTCTTGTACATGACGGTGCGCGCCCGTTCGTAACAAATAAAGTGATCCAAGATGTATTAACTGCAGCAGAAAAATATGGAGCTTCCATTTGTGCGGTGCCAGTGAAAGATACCGTTAAGAAAGTACAGCAGGGTGTTGTTGTCGAAACAGTAGAAAGATCTCAGCTTAAAGCTGTACAAACACCGCAAGGGTTCTCTGTTTCTCTTTTGTTAGAAGCTCATAGAAGTGCGAAGCAGAGTTGTTTCCTTGGTACAGATGATGCAAGTCTCGTGGAACGTATCGGGAAGCAAGTAGGTGTAGTAGAGGGGAGTTACTATAATATTAAAGTGACGACTCCAGAGGATTTACTAATTGCTGAAAGCTTTCTTCACGTTCAAAAGAAATAATAGCAAGGATTATAGCGAAGAAAAGCTCGGCAAAGGCCGGGCTTTTCTTTATAGGGATAGCGATATAATATAGAGTCATAAAGCTTAGTAGTTTAGCTTGAGGAGGATGTAAAGAATGTTTCGAATTGGACAAGGTTTTGACGTACATGAATTTGCGGAAGGTAGACCGTTAATTATCGGTGGAATTACAATTCCTCATGAGAAGGGATTGATCGGTCACTCGGATGCAGATGTACTATTACATACGATCGCAGACGCATGTTTAGGTGCAATTGCGGCAGGTGATATTGGAAAACATTTCCCTGATACAGACCCTGCCTTTAAAGATGCGGATTCAGCTGTGTTGTTACAGAAGGTTTGGGAATTTGTACGTGAACAAGGTTATGAGCTAGGGAACCTAGATTGTACAATTATCGCCCAAAAGCCGAAAATGGCACCACATATTGAAAGTATGCGTAAACGCATTAGCGAACTATTAGAAACGTCTATTGATAATATCAATGTAAAGGCAACAACAACAGAAAAATTAGGATTTACAGGTAGGGAAGAAGGAATTGCTTCTCAAGCAGTTGTTTTATTACAGAAAAAATAATGGTTTTTAATTCGTAAGATGGATAATCACATTTTTTTGGTGTACAATTATAGAATGTGTTGACATTAAGAATGGAAGGTGTACCAATTATGGAAAAGCAAGTGAGAGTGCGCTATGCGCCAAGTCCAACAGGACACTTACATATCGGAAATGCGCGTACGGCATTATTTAATTATTTATTTGCTCGTCATCAAGATGGTAAGTTTATTATTCGTATTGAAGATACTGATGTAAAACGTAATGTTGCTGGTGGAGAAGAAAGCCAATTAAAATACTTGAAATGGCTCGGTATGGACTGGGATGAAGGTGTTGATGTTGGTGGTGAATTTGGACCATATCGTCAAACAGAGCGTTTAGATATGTATAAAAAATTATATGAAGATTTATTAGAGCGTGGTTTAGCTTACAAATGTTATATGACAGAAGAAGAGCTAGAAGCGGAACGTGAAGGGCAAATCGCTCGTGGTGAAACACCTCGTTACGCAGGTAACCACCGTGATTTAACTGAAGCACAAGTGAAAGAATTTGAAGCTGAGGGACGTATTCCGAGTATTCGTTTCCGTGTACCAGCTGACCGTGATTACACATTTAAAGATATTGTAAAAGATGAAGTTGCATTCCATTCAAATGATTTCGGTGATTTCGTTATCGTGAAAAAAGATGGAATTCCAACTTATAACTTTGCGGTAGCAGTAGATGATCACTTAATGGAAATTACACACGTACTTCGTGGTGATGATCATATTTCAAACACGCCAAAACAAATGATGATTTATGAAGCTTTCGGTTGGGATATTCCGCAATTCGGTCATATGACTTTAATTGTAAATGAAAGCCGTAAAAAATTAAGTAAGCGTGATGAATCTATTATTCAATTTATTGAGCAATATAAAGAGCTTGGATATCTTCCAGAAGCAATCTTTAACTTTATTGCATTACTAGGTTGGTCGCCAGTAGGAGAAGAAGAAATCTTCTCTCAAGAAGAGTTTATCAAAATGTTCGATGCAGCTCGTTTATCAAAATCACCTGCACTATTTGATTCTCAAAAACTAAAATGGATGAACAACCAATATATGAAAAAGCAAGATTTAGATACGGTGGTAGAATTAAGCTTACCGCATCTAGTGAAAGCTGGACGTATAGGTGAAACTTTAAGTGAACAAGAACAAGCTTGGATTCGTGATGTAATTGCTTTATATCATGACCAAATGAGTTTTGGAGCTGAAATTGTAGAGCTTTCTGAAATGTTCTTCAAAGATCATGTTGATTATGAAGAAGAAGGACAAGAAGTATTAAAAGGTGAACAAGTACCAGAAGTACTTCGTGCATTTGCCGGTCAAGTAGAAGCACTAGAAGCGATGGAACCAGCAGCAATTAAGGCGGCTATTAAAGCAGTCCAAAAGGAAACAGGTCATAAAGGTAAAAACTTATTTATGCCAATCCGTGTTGCAACTACTGGTCAAACACATGGTCCAGAACTTCCTAATGCTATTGTACTTCTTGGAAAAGAAAAAGTGTTAAATCGTCTTCAAAAAGTAATTGGTTAACATTTTCTAGGTTTAGAAATATAATAAGTATACTTAAAACCTAATAAGGAAAAGCGACGAGAAGGAGAAGTAGAAAATCAGGCTTTTTACAGAGAGAACCACCTTTAGGCTGGAAGTGGTTTATAAGCGGATTTTTGAAATGCCCCTTCGAGTCTTCTGCTGAACAGCAAATTGTTTTGTGAAACGTCTTAGGGCGTAAAGTAAGCAGAAGCGGTGTGTACCGTTATCAGAGATGAGTTTGAGGCTTCTTTAGCCTAAACAGAGTGGAACCGCGCTTATAAGGCGTCTCTGTCAATATGACAGAGGCGTCTTTTTTATACTGTAAAAATGGGTATGAGTATAAGTTTTATCCCCGTGCACAAAGATTTAGGGGAATAAGTAGGGAGTTAAGGGAGTTAGTTCGCTCGAAAAAGCATCCCATAAAGGGGAGGGAACGTCGATGTTTAAGAGGCTTCGGGAAGATATTGAAGTCGTTTTTGAACAGGATCCAGCGGCAAGAAGTTATTTCGAAGTCATTTTGACTTACTCTGGATTACATGCAGTTTGGGCCCATCGAATTGCACATGCTTTTTATAAAAAGAATTTCTTCTTTATTGCACGTTGGATCTCACAGGTTAGTCGTTTCTTTACTGGCATTGAGATTCATCCAGGAGCAACAATTGGTCGTCGTTTTTTCATAGACCATGGAATGGGGGTTGTAATTGGAGAAACGTGTGAAATTGGTGATAATGTAACAATCTATCAAGGAGTTACATTAGGTGGTACAGGTAAAGAAAAGGGAAAGAGGCACCCTACAATTCAGGATAATGTATTAATTGCAACAGGTGCTAAGGTACTAGGTTCTATTACAGTTGGAGAGAATTCTAAAATTGGAGCGGGGTCTGTCGTATTAAAAGAAGTCCCTGCGCATTCTACAGTTGTAGGTATACCTGGCCGAGTCGTTATTCAAAATGGAGTAAAGATCGGTCAAGAATTAAATCATTCTGACCTTCCAGACCCAATTTTTGATAAATTAAAGGTCATGGAAGTAGAACTTGATAAATTGAAAAAACAACTTGAAGTAAAGGTAGAAAGGAAGGATAAAAATGACTATTCACATTTATAATACGTTAACACGTCAAAAGGAAGAGTTTACTCCATTAGAAGAAAATAAGGTAAAGATGTATGTATGTGGACCTACAGTTTATAACTATATTCACATTGGGAATGCAAGACCACCTATGGTATTTGATACAGTACGCCGTTATTTAGAATATAAAGGGTATGATGTGCAGTACGTATCTAACTTTACTGACGTAGATGATAAGTTAATTAAAGCAGCAAATGAATTAGGTGAAGATGTGCCGACAATTGCTGACCGTTTCGTTGAAGCGTACTTTGAAGATGTAACAGCACTAGGTTGCAAACATGCAACGGTTCATCCGCGTGTAACGGAAAATATGGATATCATTATTGAATTTATTCAAGAACTTGTGAATAAAGGATATGCATATGAATCAGAAGGCGATGTGTACTTTAGAACGAAGGAATTCGAAGGGTACGGTAAATTATCGCATCAACCAATCGCAGACTTACGCCACGGTGCGCGTATTGAAGTAGGAGAAAAGAAACAAGACCCTCTTGATTTTGCTTTATGGAAAGCTGCGAAAGAAGGAGAAATCTTCTGGGAAAGCCCTTGGGGTAAAGGTCGTCCAGGGTGGCATATTGAATGCTCGGCAATGGCACGTAAATACTTAGGAGATACAATCGATATTCACGCTGGTGGTCAAGACTTGGCATTTCCTCATCATGAGAATGAAATTGCGCAGTCTGAGGCGTTAACAGGAAAAACATTTGCACGTTATTGGATGCACAATGGATATATTAATATTAATAATGAGAAGATGTCTAAGTCACTTGGGAACTTCATTTTGGTTCACGATATCATTAAGCAATATGATCCACAGTTAATTAGATTCTTTATGCTATCAGTACATTACCGTCACCCAATTAATTTCAGTGAAGAGTTATTACAAAGCACAAATAACGGACTGGAAAGAATTAAAACGGCTTACGGTAACTTAAAACACCGTATGGAAAGTAGTACGGATTTAACAGATCATAATGAGAAATGGTTAGCTGAGCTGGAAAAATTCCAGACTGCATTTGAAGAAGCAATGAATGATGACTTCAACACTGCTAATGCAATCACTGAATTATATAATGTAGCAAATCATGCGAATCAATATTTACTGGAAGAGCATACGTCTAAAGTGGTAATTGAAGCTTATGTAAAACAACTTGAAACATTATTTGATATTCTAGGGTTAGAATTAGCGCAAGACGAGTTGCTTGATGAAGAAATTGAAGCGCTTATTCAAAAACGCATTGAAGCTCGTAAAAATCGTGATTTTGCGTTATCAGATAAAATTCGCGATGATTTAAAAGACCGTAATATTATTTTAGAAGATACCGCTCAAGGTACAAGATGGAAAAGAGGATAAGAATGATTGATGCAAAGCAATTAAACAGCTTAGCGTTAGCATATATGGGTGATGCGGTATATGAACAATATATCCGCTATCACCTACTTCAAAAAGGGAAAGTTCGTCCTAATCAATTGCATCGATTAGGGACGAGCTTTGTTTCGGCAAAAGCACAGGCGAAAGTTGTTTATCATTTATTAGAGACAGCATTTTTAACTGAGGAAGAAGAAGCGGTACTAAGAAGAGGGCGTAATGCAAACTCAGGTACTGTTCCGAAAAATACGGATGTACAAACATATCGACATAGTACAGCATTTGAAGCGCTAATTGGCTATCATCACTTATTAAATAATCGTGAAAGATTAGACGAAATTGTATATAAGGCAATTGCTGTTTTAGAAGAGAAGGAAGGGGGCACATCATCATGAGTAGTGAATATATTATCGGACGTAACCCTGTAATTGAAGCGTTACGATCAGGAAGAGATATCAATAAAATTTGGGTTGCAGAAGGTGCTGCCAAAGGACAAGTACAAATTGTACTAGCACTAGCGAAAGAAAATAAGATTATTTTACAACATGCACCAAAAAAGAAGTTAGATCAATTAGTTGAGGGGAACCATCAAGGGGTAATTGCTCAAGTGGCTGCCTATCAATATGCTGAGTTAGAAGATCTATTCAAAGTAGCAGAGAAGCGTAATGAAGATCCGTTCTTCTTAATTTTAGATGAAATTGAAGACCCGCATAACCTAGGTTCTATTATGCGTACTGCGGATGCAACAGGAGCTCATGGAATTATTATTCCAAAAAGAAGAGCTGTGGGACTTACAGCATCAGTTGCGAAAGCATCTACTGGAGCAATTGAATATATTCCCGTTGCACGCGTAACGAATTTATCTCGTACAATTGATGAATTAAAAGAACGTGGACTTTGGATCGCTGGTACGGATGCAAAAGGGAAAACGGATTACCGTAATTTAGATGGTAAAATGCCAATTGGATTAGTAATTGGCAGTGAAGGAAAAGGTATGAGTCGTATTATTGGTGAAAAATGTGATTTCCTAATAACTTTACCGATGGTCGGTAAAGTTACATCCTTAAATGCTTCAGTAGCCGCAAGTTTGTTAATGTATGAGGTATATCGTAAACGTCACGAAATTGGTAAATAAAAAATGAACGATATTTTAATCGTTGACGGTTACAACATTATCGGAGCTTGGGGAGAATTGAAGAAACTACGGGATGTAGATTTGCAATCATCAAGAGATGCACTGATTGATAAGATGGCGGATTACCAAGGGTACACAGGTACAAAGGTAATGATAGTTTTTGATGCTTATACAGTCCACGGTATTGAAAAAAAGATGAAACAATCGCATGTGGAAGTCATATTCACGAGGAAGAATCAAACTGCAGATGAAAAGATAGAGCAGCTTGCGATCGAGCTTAGAAATATAAATACGCAAATATATGTTGCGACTTCTGATTATACGGAACAATGGGTTATATTTGCACAAGGTGCTCTTCGAAAATCTGCACGTGAATTAGAGTTAGAAGTACAAGCGATGGAGCAACAAGTAAGAAGGCGTACACAAGACACAAAAGAAAAGCAACCCGCCATGCGAAAGATATTTAGTAAAGATATTACAGAAAAATTAGAAAAATTAAGAAGAGGAGAGCGTTGAAGCATTGACGCTCTTTATCTTTTTACTGTATAATATTGCTAAATAAATAGCGGTCGGAGGGATCAAGGTGGAAGCAGGCTTCGTAAGTGTAGGCGACGTTACATTTCGTGATTTAGAGGATGAGGCAATCGTTGAGTTAGTTCGAAAAGGTAATACTGACGCTCTAGAATATTTGATTCACAAATATAAGAACTTTGTTCGCGCCAAATCAAGATCTTATTTCTTAGTGGGTGCCGATCGAGAAGATATTGTGCAAGAAGGTATGATTGGATTGTTTAAAGCGATTCGTGATTATAAAGAGGACAAGCTGTCTTCATTCAAAGCATTTGCTGAGCTGTGTATCACTCGACAAATTATTACCGCTATTAAAACAGCAACCAGGCAAAAACATATTCCGTTAAATTCGTATGTGTCTTTAGATAAGCCGATTTATGATGAGGAATCTGATCGGACATTATTAGATGTTATTTCGGAAGCGAAGGTAACTGATCCTGAAGAAATGATTATAAGTCAGGAAGAATATACAGACATAGAATCTAAAATATCTGAATTATTAAGCGATTTAGAAAGGAAAGTGCTTTCTTTATATCTAGACGGTCGTTCTTATCAAGAGATTTCGGAACAGTTAAATAGACATGTGAAATCTATTGATAATGCTTTACAGAGGGTGAAGCGGAAATTGGAACGATATATGGAAATGAGAGAGAGTACCACTTTAAATTCATAACAAGTGCTACAGGTGTAAAAAATCACCTGTTTTCTTTTTGCAGAGAGTACAAAAGGCATGTCATTGACATTGTCTTTTGTTGTATGATACATTTTTAGGGACATAATGTTACAAGGTTGGTGTAACTAATGAGGAAAAAAGTTGTACTCTCATGTGAAGAGTGTAAAAATCGAAACTACTCTACGATGAAAGATACGAGCTCGGTAGAGCGACTTGAAATAAAGAAATTCTGTAAAACATGCAATCAGCATACAGTTCACAAGGAAACAAAATAAATAATTGAAATAATACACTGGAGGTCCCGTAGATGCGTTTAACGAACTTTTTCGGCGATGTAGGTCGCGAAATGAAAAAAGTAAGTTGGCCTAAAAAAGATGAATTACTCCGTTCAACAGCGACTGTTATCGCTACAGTTGTCTTCTTTGCGATTTTCTTCGCAGTGGTTGATATGGGCATTTCTTCTTTAATTCGGTTAATTCTTGGTTAATTCTTGAATAAGAAGCACTTATCCATGATATAATGTTATTTATAAGAACTGTGTAAAAGCCCGGTGAACGGGTTTTTTCATTTGCGCAAAAAAATGTACGTCAGGGAGGGAAGGACGCTCGTCCTAAATGAATGGAAAAAAGTTGGTATGTTGTCCATACTTATTCTGGATATGAAAATAAAGTAAAAGCAAACCTAGAGAAACGTGTAGAATCAATGGGTATGCAAGATAAAATTTTCCGTGTTGTTGTCCCGGAAGAAGTAGAAGTAGAAATGAAAAACGGTAAAGAAAAATTAATGAAAAGGAAAGTGTTCCCAGGTTATGTATTAGTAGAATTGATCATGACTGATGATTCTTGGTATGTTGTACGTAACACGCCAGGTGTAACTGGGTTCGTTGGTTCTTCTGGTTCTGGATCTAAACCATCACCTCTATTAGAAGAGGAAGTTGTTACCATTATGAAACATATGGGAATGGACAACGAAGTGGTTGATTTCGACTTTGAACTTCATGAGACAGTACGTGTAAATGAGGGACCATTCGCAGATTATACAGGTGCTATCGAAGAAATTGATGTGGAGAAGAAAAAGGTTAGCGTGCTTGTGGACATGTTTGGTCGCGAGACTCCAGTTGAACTTGACTTCCATCAAATTGAAAAATTATAAAATGAAACTTGAAATGATTTGTAAAAAGTGATAATATCTTTTAAGTCAGTACGTCTTCGTTATCGGAGACGTTTTTTGAAAGATTTTATCCTTACAGATAAAATATGACGTGGGAGGGCAAATCACTGTCCAATTGACCACATCACGGACTTAAGGAGGTGTGTCTCGTGGCTAAAAAGGTAATTAAAATGGTAAAACTTCAAATTCCTGCAGGTAAAGCTAACCCAGCTCCACCGGTTGGTCCAGCATTAGGACAAGCAGGTGTTAACATCATGGGCTTCTGTAAAGAGTTTAACGCTCGTACAGCAGATCAAGCTGGTCTTATCATCCCTGTTGAAATTACGGTATTTGAGGACCGTTCATTCACTTTCATTACTAAAACTCCTCCTGCTGCTGTTCTTCTTAAGAAAGTAGCTGGTATTGAGTCTGGTTCTGGTGAACCAAACCGTAATAAAGTGGCAACTGTTAAGCGTGATAAAGTACGCGAAATCGCTGAAACTAAAATGCCTGACCTAAACGCTGCTAGCGTAGAAGCTGCAATGCGTATGGTTGAAGGTACTGCACGCAGTATGGGCATCGTTATCGAAGACTAATTCGATTTGTTTTTAAAAAAGGTTGCGGGTCTGGAATTCCAATTCGCAACCTTTATTATCGTAAATGATTATCGTTTTTAAATAAATGGATGGCGCGCATCCTCAGGTTATACCTGAAAATAAGCGTAAACGTGGGAGGTTATTCCGCTAAAACCACATTCGAGGAGGAAATAAAAATGGCTAAAAGAGGTAAAAAGTACGTGGAAGCTGCAAAGCTTGTTGATCGTGCAGCTGCTTACTCTGCAACAGAAGCAGTAGAATTAGTAAAGAAAACAAACACAGCTAAATTTGATGCAACTGTAGAAGCTGCATTCCGTTTAGGTGTTGACCCTAAGAAAGCTGACCAACAAATCCGTGGTGCAGTAGTTCTTCCACACGGTACTGGTAAAGTACAACGTGTATTAGTATTCGCTAAAGGCGAAAAAGCTAAAGAAGCTGAAGCTGCTGGAGCTGACTTCGTAGGCGATACAGATTACATCGGTAAAATCCAACAAGGTTGGTTCGATTTCGATGTAGTAGTAGCAACTCCTGACATGATGGGTGAAGTTGGTAAACTTGGTCGCGTATTAGGACCTAAAGGTTTAATGCCAAACCCTAAAACTGGAACAGTTACTTTCGATGTAACTAAAGCTGTTAACGAAATCAAAGCTGGTAAAGTTGAATACCGCGTTGATAAAGCTGGTAACATCCACGTTCCAATCGGTAAAGTATCTTTCGAAGATGCTAAATTAGTAGAGAACTTCAGAACAATTGCTGACACTTTACAAAAAGTTAAGCCAGCTGCTGCAAAAGGTACTTACATGAAGAACGTAACAGTTGCTTCTACAATGGGACCTGGCGTACGTGTAGACGTTTCTACATTAGCGTAAATTTTGGAAGTTGACTTCATAAAGAAGTTTTTATATAATCATTTATGTTGTGAATTTAAATAGTGTACCGTAGACAGTAGGTGTCAATAGACTTAATTTCCTACCTAGGTGTTAATATACGAAGCGGAAATTTTTTCTGTGACTATATGCCTCCATGTCTACAAGTTGGGCATGGAGGTTTTTAGTGCACTTTCGGTACATCTTCTATATAATCTACAGGAGGTGTAATAACATGAGCAAAGTAATCGAAACTAAACAACAAGTTGTGACTGAAATCGCGGACAAACTTCGCGCTAGTAAATCTACAATCGTTGTTGACTACCGTGGTTTAACAGTTTCTGAAGCAACAGAATTACGTAAGAACTTACGTGAAGCTGGCGTTGAGTTCAAAGTTTACAAAAACTCTCTAACTCGTCGTGCTGCAGAATCTGCTGAAATGGCTGAGTTAAATGAATTCTTAACAGGACCAAACGCAATCGCGTTCAGTAACGAGGATGTAGTTGCTCCTGCGAAAGTATTAAACGACTTCGCTAAAGATCATGAAGCTTTAGAAATTAAAGCGGGCGTAATCGAAGGTAAACTTGTAACACTTGATGAGGTTAAAGCTATCGCTACTCTTCCATCACGTGAAGGCTTACTTTCTATGCTTCTTAGCGTTCTTCAAGCTCCAATCCGTAACCTTGCACTTGCTACTAAAGCAGTTGCAGACCAAAAGGAAGAGCAAGGCGCTTAATTTTTTAAAAGATAATTACGTATTATCGATAAAACAATACAAACCTATTTAAGGGAGGATATTTACAATGACTAAAGAACAAATCATTGAAGCAGTTAAATCTATGACTGTATTAGAACTTAACGACTTAGTAAAAGCTATCGAGGAAGAATTCGGCGTAACTGCTGCTGCTCCTGTAGCTGTAGCTGGTGGCGCTGGTGAAGCTGCTGCTGAGAAAACTGAGTTTGACGTAGTACTTGCAAGTGCTGGCGCTCAAAAAATCAAAGTTATCAAAGCTGTACGTGAAATCACTGGTCTTGGCTTAAAAGAAGCTAAAGAATTAGTTGACAACACTCCAAAAGCAATCAAAGAAGGCGTTTCTAAAGAGGAAGCTGAAGAAATGAAAGCTAAACTTGAAGAAGTTGGCGCTGCTGTAGAAGTTAAGTAATTAACTTTTGATGCTTTAAAAAAAGCTCGCTCTCATGCGAGCTTTTTTTTTAACTGTAAAGAAAAGAGGTGGCCATATGGCAGACCATTATTTTTCTAACGACCCTTCTAGTAAAAGTGATCGTAAGCGATGGGAATTTACACTTCGTGGATCTCAATTTACTTTCTTATCTGACCGTGGGGTGTTCTCGAAAAACGAAGTGGACTTTGGTTCTCGTCTTTTAATTGAAGCGTTTCAAGTGCCGGATATTAAAGGTGATATATTAGACGTAGGTTGTGGATATGGACCGATTGGTTTATCGTTGGCGAAAGAGTTTCAAGACCGTAAAGTTCACATGGTGGATGTGAATGAAAGGGCACTTGAGCTTGCGAAAGAAAATGCCGCTAACAATAGAATTGGAAATGTACACATTTCTCAAAGTAGCGTCTATGAAAATGTAGATGGTATGTATGCTGCTATTCTATCTAATCCTCCAATTCGTGCAGGTAAGGATATCGTGCATGAGATTTTAGAAAAGGCTCTAGAGTATTTAGTTCCAGGTGGAGAGTTGTGGATTGTTATTCAAAAGAAGCAAGGTGCACCATCTGCACTGAAGAAACTAGAAGAAGTATTTTCTGAAGTCGAAGTTGTAGAAAAGAAAAAAGGATATTATATCATAAAATCAAAAAAACGTTGACGGTTATTTTTGGCTATGTTAACATTATACAATGCCAATATATGATTTTCTGCGTTGAGAAAGATGTATATTTTTGTTTCTCTTGGAAAAGATAGTAAAATCAGCAGATTATGAAACAGAATGATGGTTTTCTTCTAGAAGCCATTTTTCTTTTTTGAGCAGGTAGAAAGACTCAACGTATTTATCTTTAAGAGAAAGAAACTACGCTAATAGCAGTAGTTGTATTTATTTGTGATTTTGCACAAATTTTTTTGTGCATTTATAATACTCATGATTTGAGGGGTGAAGCAGTTGACAGGTCAACTAGTTCAATACGGACGCCACCGCCAACGAAGAAGTTATGCCCGTATTAGTGAAGTATTAGAGTTACCAAATCTTATCGAAATTCAAACCTCTTCTTATCAGTGGTTTCTTGATGAGGGTTTGCGAGAAATGTTCCAAGACATTTCTCCGATTGAAGACTTTACGGGAAATCTATCGCTTGAATTTATCGACTACAGCTTAGGTGAACCTAAATACTCTGTAGACGAATGCAAAGAGCGTGATGTGACGTATGCAGCACCACTTCGTGTAAAAGTGCGTCTAATCAACAAGGAAACTGGTGAAGTAAAAGAACAAGATGTGTTCATGGGAGATTTCCCACTCATGACAGAGACTGGAACATTCGTAATTAACGGTGCAGAACGTGTTATCGTTTCCCAGTTAGTTCGCTCTCCAAGCGTATACTATAGTGGCAAAGTGGATAAAAACGGAAAACGTGGTTTTACTGCTACTGTAATTCCAAACCGCGGAGCTTGGTTAGAGTATGAGACAGATGCTAAGGATGTTGTATATGTGCGTATTGACCGTACGCGTAAACTTCCTGTAACTGTTTTGTTACGCGCATTAGGGTTTGGCTCTGATCAAGAAATCACCGAGCTTTTAGGTGATAACGAATACTTAAGCAACACGTTAGAAAAAGACAACACAGATAGCACAGAAAAAGCATTGCTTGAAATTTATGAGCGTCTACGCCCTGGTGAACCACCAACAGTAGAAAATGCAAAGAGCTTACTTGTGTCTCGTTTCTTCGATCCAAAGCGCTACGATTTAGCAAATGTAGGTCGCTATAAGATCAACAAGAAGTTACACATTAAAAACAGATTGTTTAACCAACGTTTAGCTGAAACATTAGTAGATCCAGAAACTGGTGAAATTTTAGCGGCAGAAGGAACAATCTTAGATCGTCGTACACTTGATCGCATTTTACCTTACTTAGAGAAAAACATTGGATTCAAAACAGCGAAACCAATGGGTGGAGTGGTAGAAGGCGATGTTGAGCTGCAATCTATTAAGATTTATGCTCCTGAGTCAGAAGGCGAACGCGTAATTAATGTAATTGGTAATGCAAATATTACTCGTGATGTAAAACACATCACACCAGGCGATATCCTTGCTTCTATCAGTTACTTCTTCAACCTACTGTATAAAGTAGGGGATACAGATGATATCGACCACTTAGGAAACCGTCGTCTGCGTTCTGTTGGAGAACTATTACAAAATCAATTCCGTATCGGTCTTTCTCGTATGGAACGTGTTGTTCGTGAGAGAATGTCGATCCAAGATACAAATGCAATTACACCACAGGCACTAATTAATATTCGTCCTGTTATTGCATCTATTAAAGAGTTCTTCGGAAGTTCTCAGTTATCTCAGTTCATGGACCAAACAAACCCATTAGCAGAGTTAACTCACAAACGAAGACTATCTGCATTAGGACCCGGTGGTTTAACGCGTGAGCGCGCAGGCTTTGAAGTACGTGACGTTCACTACTCTCACTATGGTCGTATGTGTCCGATTGAAACACCAGAGGGACCAAACATCGGTTTGATTAACTCATTATCTTCGTTCGCGAAAGTAAATGAGTTTGGTTTCATTGAAACACCATACCGTCGTGTTGACCCAGAAACTGGTCTTGTAACAGGGCAGGTTGATTATTTAACAGCAGATGAAGAAGATAATTATGTTGTAGCCCAAGCGAATATGAAGTTATCTGAAGAAGGAGAATTCCTTAGTGAAGATATCGTAGCTCGTTTCCGTGGTGAAAACATTGTTACAAATAAAGAACGCATCGACTACATGGATGTATCTCCAAAACAAGTAGTGTCGGCAGCGACAGCTTGTATTCCGTTCTTAGAAAACGATGACTCTAACCGCGCACTTATGGGAGCGAACATGCAACGTCAGGCGGTTCCGTTAATGAATCCGGAATCTCCGATTGTAGGTACAGGTATGGAGTACGTATCAGCAAAAGACTCAGGTGCTGCAGTAATCTGTAAACACCCTGGTGTTGTTGAACGCGTAGAAGCACGTGAAGTTTGGGTACGTCGCTATGTAGAAGTTGACGGTCAAACAGTAAAAGGCGACTTAGATCGCTACAAAATGCAAAAATTCATTCGTTCTAACCAAGGAACTTGCTACAACCAACGTCCAATCGTAAGTGTTGGAAATGAAGTTGTAAAAGGTGAAATCCTTGCGGATGGTCCTTCTATGGAATTAGGTGAACTAGCACTTGGACGTAACGTGCTTGTTGGCTTCATGACTTGGGACGGTTATAACTATGAGGATGCGATCATTATGAGTGAGCGCCTTGTAAAAGATGATGTGTACACTTCTATTCATATTGAAGAATATGAATCAGAAGCTCGTGATACGAAGCTTGGACCAGAAGAAATTACACGTGACATTCCGAACGTTGGGGAAGATGCATTACGCAACCTTGACGAGCGCGGTATTATCCGCGTTGGTGCTGAAGTAAAAGATGGAGACCTACTTGTTGGTAAAGTAACACCTAAAGGTGTAACAGAGTTAACAGCAGAAGAACGTCTATTACATGCGATCTTCGGTGAAAAGGCACGTGAAGTACGTGATACATCACTACGTGTACCACACGGTGGTGGCGGTATTATCTTAGACGTAAAAGTATTCAACCGTGAAGATGGCGATGAATTGCCACCAGGCGTGAATCAACTTGTACGTGCATATATCGTTCAAAAACGTAAAATTTCTGAAGGTGACAAGATGGCCGGACGTCACGGTAACAAAGGTGTTATCTCTCGTATCTTACCAGAAGAAGATATGCCTTACTTACCAGACGGTACACCAATCGATATCATGTTAAACCCATTAGGGGTACCATCTCGTATGAATATCGGTCAGGTATTAGAGCTTCATCTTGGTATGGCAGCAAGATACCTTGGCATTCACATTGCAACACCAGTATTCGATGGTGCTCGTGAGGAAGATGTTTGGGGCACAATTGAAGAAGCTGGTATGGCAAATGACGCGAAAACAATCCTGTATGACGGACGTACTGGTGAACCATTCGATAACCGCGTATCTGTTGGTGTCATGTATATGATCAAACTTGCGCACATGGTTGACGATAAACTTCATGCTCGTTCTACTGGACCATACTCACTTGTAACGCAGCAGCCTCTTGGAGGTAAAGCTCAGTTCGGTGGACAGCGTTTCGGTGAGATGGAGGTTTGGGCACTTGAAGCTTACGGTGCTGCTTATACTCTTCAAGAAATCTTAACAGTGAAATCTGATGATGTTGTTGGACGTGTTAAGACATATGAAGCAATTGTTAAAGGTGAAAATGTTCCAGAACCAGGCGTTCCTGAATCATTCAAAGTATTGATTAAAGAGCTGCAAAGTTTAGGTATGGACGTTAAAATGATGTCTAGCGACGATACAGAGATTGAAATGCGTGATACGGAAGATGACGATGATCATCAATCAGCAGATAAATTGAATGTCGAAGTTGAGACAACTAAGGAATAATTGGGATAACCTGTAGACTAAAAGGGAGGTAGGCCCCTTGATAGATGTAAATAACTTTGAATATATGAAGATTGGACTTGCTTCACCTGACAAGATTCGTTCTTGGTCATACGGTGAAGTTAAGAAACCAGAAACAATTAACTATCGTACGTTAAAGCCTGAAAAAGATGGCTTGTTCTGTGAGCGTATTTTCGGACCACAAAAGGACTGGGAATGTCATTGCGGAAAATACAAACGTGTACGTTATAAAGGTGTAGTTTGTGATCGATGTGGCGTTGAAGTAACGCGTGCAAAAGTTCGTCGTGAACGTATGGGTCATATCGAATTAGCTGCTCCTGTATCTCATATTTGGTATTTCAAAGGTATCCCGAGCCGCATGGGACTTGTCTTAGACATGTCCCCTCGCGCGCTTGAAGAAGTAATTTATTTCGCTTCTTATGTTGTAACAGAAAGTGGAGATACACCACTTGATAAGAAGCAATTACTTTCTGAAAAAGAATACCGTGCATATCGTGATCGATATGGTAGCACATTCCAAGCTGCTATGGGTGCAGAAGCGATTAAAAAGCTACTACAAGACATCGATTTAGATAAAGAAGTAGACTTCTTAAAAGAAGAATTAAAAACAGCACAAGGACAACGCCGTACTCGTGCTATTAAACGTCTAGAAGTATTAGAAGCATTCCGTAACTCTGGAAATCACCCATCTTGGATGATCCTAGATGTTCTTCCAGTTATCCCACCAGAACTACGCCCAATGGTACAGTTGGATGGTGGACGTTTTGCTACTTCTGACTTAAACGACTTATACCGTCGTGTAATTAACCGTAATAATCGTTTAAAACGTCTATTGGACTTAGGTGCACCAAGCATCATCGTTCAAAACGAAAAACGTATGTTACAAGAAGCTGTAGACGCATTAATCGATAATGGTCGCCGTGGCCGTCCAGTTACTGGACCAGGTAACCGTCCATTAAAATCACTATCTCACATGCTTAAAGGTAAACAAGGACGTTTCCGTCAAAACTTATTAGGTAAACGTGTTGACTACTCTGGTCGTTCTGTAATCGTTGTAGGACCGAACTTAAAGATGTATCAATGTGGATTACCGAAAGAGATGGCGCTTGAACTGTTCAAACCTTTCGTAATGAAAGAGTTAGTTGAAAAAGGATTAGCACACAACATTAAGAGTGCGAAACGTAAAATCGAGCGTGTACAACCTGAAGTTTGGGACGTTTTAGAATCTGTGATCAAAGAGCATCCAGTACTTCTAAACCGCGCACCAACACTTCACCGTCTTGGTATCCAGGCGTTTGAACCTACATTAGTAGAAGGTCGCGCAATTCGTCTTCACCCACTTGTATGTACTGCATACAACGCGGACTTTGACGGTGACCAAATGGCGGTTCACGTTCCGTTATCATCAGAGGCACAAGCAGAAGCTCGTATTCTTATGTTAGCGGCACAAAACATCTTGAATCCAAAAGACGGAAAACCAGTTGTTACTCCATCTCAGGATATGGTATTAGGTAACTACTACTTAACACTTGAGCGTGAAGGCGCAATCGGTGAAGGTATGGTCTTCAAGGATGCAAACGAAGCGATACTTGCATACCAAAATGGGTATGTACATCTGCACACACGTGTTGCAGTTGCTGCAAGTTCAGTAAATAACGTAACATTTACTGAAGAGCAAAAAGGTAAGCTTCTATTAACAACAGTTGGTAAATTAATATTTAACGAAATCTTACCAGAGTCGTTCCCTTATATTAACGAACCGACAAACTCAAACCTTGAAAAAGAAACACCAGCGGAATATTTCGTTGAAAAAGGTGCGAACATTAAAGAAATTATTGCTAGTCGCGAAGAAGTGGCGCCATTCAGCAAGAAAATCCTTGGTAATATCATTGCGGAAGTGTTTAAACGTTTCAAAATTACAGAAACGTCTCGCATGCTTGACCGTATGAAAAACTTAGGATTCAAGTACTCTACAAAAGCTGGTATTACAGTTGGGGTATCTGACATTCTTGTATTAGGCGAAAAAGATGAAATTCTCCACGAAGCACAAGCAAAAGTAGATAATGTAATTAAACAATTCCGTCGCGGTTTAATCACGGAAGAAGAACGTTACGATCGCGTTATCTCTATTTGGAGTAATGCAAAAGATGTTATTCAAGGAAAACTGATGAAATCCTTGAATAAACGCAACCCAATCTTCATGATGAGTGATTCCGGTGCCCGTGGTAACGCATCGAACTTTACTCAGCTTGCTGGTATGCGTGGTCTGATGGCCAATCCATCTGGTCGTATCATCGAACTTCCAATCAAATCAAGTTTCCGTGAAGGTTTAACAGTACTTGAGTACTTCATCTCTACGCATGGTGCGCGTAAAGGTCTTGCCGATACAGCACTAAAAACTGCCGATTCTGGTTACTTAACACGTCGTCTTGTTGACGTTGCACAAGATGTAATCGTTCGTGAAGATGATTGTGGAACAGATCGTGGTTTATTAATTGGTGCGATTAAAGAGGGTAATGAAGTTATTGAGTCATTATATGATCGTCTTGTTGGACGTTTTGCAAGAAAAACTGTAAAACATCCTGAAACAGGTGAAGTATTAGTTGCTGAAAATCAATTAATTACTGAAGATATTGCTCATATCGTTGAAAATTCGGGTGTTGAAACTGTAAACATTCGTTCAGCGTTCACGTGTAACACTCGCCACGGTGTATGTAAGAAGTGTTACGGTCGTAACTTAGCAACTGGAACAGACGTAGAAGTAGGGGAAGCGGTAGGTATTATCGCAGCTCAATCTATCGGTGAGCCAGGTACACAGTTAACGATGCGTACGTTCCATACAGGTGGGGTTGCCGGAGATGATATCACACAAGGTTTACCTCGTATCCAGGAGATCTTCGAAGCTCGTAATCCGAAAGGTCAGGCAGTTATCAGTGAAATCGACGGTGTTATCGCAGCGATCAACGATGTTAAAGATCGCCAAGAAGTAGTAGTACAGGGTGAAGTTGAAGCTCGTACGTATGCTATTCCTTACGGTGCTCGTCTGAAAGTAACTCCAGGACAGCAAATTAGCCACGGTAAAGAGTTAACAGAAGGTTCTATTGATCCGAAAGAATTACTAAAAGTAACGGACATTACGGCAGTTCAAGAATACTTATTACGTGAAGTTCAAAAAGTATACCGTATGCAAGGGGTAGAAATTGGTGACAAACACGTAGAAGTAATGGTACGTCAAATGTTACGTAAAGTTCGTGTAAGTGATGCAGGTGAAACAGATGTATTACCAGGAACATTACTAGATATCCATCAGTTTACTGATGCGAATGCGAAGGTGTTACTGCAAGGTAAACAGCCAGCGACAGCTAGACCTGTTCTACTTGGTATTACAAAAGCTTCACTTGAAACAGATTCATTCTTATCTGCAGCATCGTTCCAAGAAACAACTCGTGTCTTAACTGATGCAGCAATTAAAGGTAAGCGCGATGAGCTTCTAGGATTGAAAGAAAATGTTATTATCGGTAAACTTGTTCCTGCTGGAACAGGTATGAATCGTTATCGCAAAGTGGATCTTGTTAAAACAACACAAGATGACATGAATGTAGAAAACGATGAAGTTTATGTGGAACAGTAAAATTTTCCGTCGTAAATTTTGTATAAAAACAGTTAATCCTAGTTGACATTGTATGAGTCAAAATGTTACTATAATCAAGGTTGCTCCTGAACGATGCTTTGGAGGATATTTATATGTCTTATCAAAAAGTGTCAAATGCTGAAAATGTAGTCGTTGGTCATAAACGCACATTGGAAGCAATCAAAAATGGTATAGTTAAAGAAGTTGTCATTGCGGAAGATGCTGATATGCGGTTAACCCATATGATCATTCGTACTGCCTTGCAACATAACATACCCATAACTAAAGTTGAATCAGTTCGTAAGCTTGGAAAAGTTTCGGGGATTCAAGTGGGAGCTTCAGCAATAGGAATAATAAGTTAAAACTGTTTTTGTGAGGAGAGAGCATTTGCTCTCCCTTGCAAAAACTTTGTTTTCAACTAATAATGAACCACCTGGATATGTGGTCATACAAACATGCGAAGGGAGGATAATCAAATGCCTACTATTAACCAATTAGTGAGAAATGGTCGTACTGATAAAGTATGGAAATCTAAATCACCTGCGTTAAACAAAGGGTTCAACTCTTTAAAGAAAAAATCAACTGATATCTCTGCACCTCAAAAACGTGGTGTATGTACTCGTGTTGGTACAATGACTCCAAAGAAACCTAACTCAGCGTTACGTAAATACGCTCGTGTACGTTTAACAAACGGTATCGAGGTTACAGCTTACATCCCAGGTATCGGTCATAACCTACAAGAGCATAGCGTAGTATTAATTCGCGGTGGTCGTGTAAAGGATTTACCGGGAGTACGTTACCACATCGTTCGTGGTGCGCTTGACACAGCTGGTGTTGACAAACGTATGCAAGGACGTTCTAAATATGGTACTAAGCGACCAAAACCTGCTAAAAAATAATAACTTTAAAATGAAAGGAGGAACTCAATATGCCTCGTAAAGGACCTGTTGCGAAACGTGACGTGTTACCAGATCCAATGTACAATTCTAAGCTAGTAACACGCCTTATCAACAAAATGATGGTTGACGGTAAAAAAGGTAAATCTCAAACAATTCTTTATAACGCTTTCGATATCGTTCGTGAACGTTCAGATAAAGACCCTATGGAAGTATTCGAGCAAGCTCTTAAGAACATCATGCCTGTTCTTGAAGTACGTGCTCGTCGTGTTGGTGGTGCTAACTACCAAGTTCCAGTTGAGGTTCGTCCAGAACGCCGTACAACTTTAGGTCTTCGCTGGTTAGTAAACTATGCTCGTCTTCGTGGTGAAAAAACTATGGAAGAGCGTCTAGCTTACGAAATCTTAGATGCAGCTAACAACGCTGGTGCATCTGTTAAGAAACGTGAAGATACTCATAAAATGGCAGAAGCTAACAAAGCATTTGCTCATTACCGTTGGTAGGATTCAACGTAAAATAAATGTAAGCATAAACCGCTTTATTTGTCGCTTATGGAAGTGTGGAGAGGGAGAATGCCTCTCCCTTTCGTTGGGCGCTCGTTTTACATAATGAGGGTACTGGACATACTGACATGTGTAACAATATAAAGTGGCTTTTTTGCTACTTAAAATAAAAAATCCAATCCATATATGGAAGGAGCAAGACACCAAATGGCAAGAGAGTTCTCTTTAGAAAACACTCGTAATATTGGTATCATGGCTCACATCGATGCTGGTAAAACAACAGCAACTGAGCGTATTCTGTATTACACAGGACGTATTCATAAAATCGGTGAAACTCACGAAGGTGCATCTCAGATGGACTGGATGGAGCAAGAGCAAGAGCGTGGTATCACAATTACTTCTGCTGCAACTACAGCACAATGGAAAGGTCATCGCGTAAACATCATTGACACTCCAGGACACGTAGATTTCACAGTAGAAGTAGAACGTTCTTTACGCGTACTTGATGGCGCAGTAGCAGTACTTGATGCACAATCTGGTGTAGAACCACAAACAGAAACTGTTTGGCGTCAGGCTACTACTTACGGCGTACCTCGTATCGTATTCGTTAACAAAATGGATAAAATCGGCGCAGATTTCTTATACTCTGTAGGAACAATCCACGATCGTTTACAAGCAAACGCACACCCAATTCAGTTACCAATCGGTGCTGAAGATGAGTTCAATGGTATCATTGACCTTGTTGAAGAATGTGCTTACATGTACGGTAACGATTTAGGAACAGACATTCAACGTGTTGAAATTCCTGAAGAGCACAAAGAATTAGCTGCAGAATACCGTGGAAAACTTATTGAAGCGGTAGCTGAGCTTGATGAAGAAATGATGATGAAGTACCTAGAAGGTGAAGAAATCACTGTAGAAGAGCTTAAAGCTGGTATCCGTAAGGCTACAACTTCTGTAGAATTCTTCCCAGTAATCTGTGGTTCTGCATTCAAAAACAAAGGTGTTCAAATTCTGTTAGACGCAGTTATCGACTACCTACCATCTCCATTAGACGTACCTGCTATTAAAGGTACTCTTCCGGATACAGATGAAGAAGTAGAACGTAAGTCTAGCGATGAAGAACCATTCGCAGCTCTAGCATTCAAAATCATGACTGACCCTTATGTTGGTAAGTTAACGTTCTTCCGTGTGTACTCTGGTGTGTTAAACTCTGGATCATACGTGAAAAACTCAACTAAAGGTAAGCGTGAGCGTGTAGGTCGTATCCTACAAATGCACGCTAACAGCCGTGAAGAGATCTCAACAGTTTACGCTGGTGATATCGCTGCTGCTGTAGGTTTAAAAGATACTACTACTGGTGATACTCTTTGTGACGAGAAGAGCCTTGTTATCCTTGAGTCTATGGAATTCCCAGAGCCAGTTATCTCTGTAGCTATCGAACCAAAATCTAAAGCTGACCAAGATAAAATGGGTACAGCATTATCTAAGCTTTCTGAAGAAGATCCAACATTCCGTGCTCACACTGACCAAGAAACTGGCCAAACTATCATCGCTGGTATGGGTGAACTTCACCTTGATATCATCGTTGATCGTATGCGCCGTGAATTCAAAGTCGAAGCAAACGTTGGTGCTCCTCAGGTAGCATACCGTGAAACTTTCCGCGCTGCTGCGAAAGTTGAAGGTAAGTTTGCTCGTCAATCTGGTGGACGTGGACAATTCGGTCACGTTTGGATTGAGTTTGCACCTAACGAAGAAGGTAAAGGATTTGAATTCGAAAACAAAATCGTCGGCGGTGTAGTTCCACGTGAATACATCCCAGCTGTTGGAGCGGGTCTTGAAGACTCACTTAAAAATGGTGTACTAGCTGGTTACCCACTAGTTGACATTAAAGCAGCATTAGTTGACGGTTCTTACCATGATGTCGATTCATCTGAGATGGCGTTCAAAATCGCTGCATCTATGGCACTTAAAGCTGCGGTTTCTAAATGTAACCCAGTAATTCTTGAGCCAATGATGAAAGTTGAAGTTGTAATTCCTGAAGAGTACATGGGAGACATCATGGGTGACGTAACATCTCGTCGTGGACGTGTAGAAGGTATGGAAGCTCGCGGTAACGCACAAGTTGTTCGCGCTATGGTTCCACTTTCTGAAATGTTCGGTTATGCGACGGCATTACGTTCTAACACTCAAGGACGCGGAACATTCTCAATGACATTTGATCATTATGAAGAAGTACCGAAGTCTGTTTCTGAAGAAATTATTAAAAAAAATAAAGGTGAATAATTGATTTTTATCGATTGTTCAAGTATAACTACTTATGTAAGCTTAGAAAGTGAGACGCAAGTTTCGCTTTCTAGTCTAAATATAAAATAACCTATATAAACTAAGGAGGAATTTAGAATGGCTAAAGCTAAATTCGAACGTTCTAAACCCCATGTTAACATCGGTACAATCGGCCACGTTGACCATGGTAAAACTACATTAACTGCTGCGATCACTACAGTTCTTGCAAAAGCTGGTGGTGCTGAAGCACGCGGATACGATCAAATCGACGCTGCTCCAGAAGAAAGAGAGCGCGGAATCACAATCTCAACTGCACACGTTGAGTACGAAACTGAAACTCGTCACTATGCACACGTTGACTGCCCAGGTCACGCTGACTATGTTAAAAACATGATCACTGGTGCTGCTCAAATGGACGGCGGTATCTTAGTAGTATCTGCTGCTGATGGCCCAATGCCTCAAACACGTGAGCACATCCTTCTTTCTCGTCAAGTAGGTGTTCCTTACATCGTTGTATTCTTAAACAAATGCGACATGGTAGACGACGAAGAATTATTAGAATTAGTTGAAATGGAAGTTCGTGACCTATTATCTGAATACGGATTCCCAGGCGACGACATTCCTGTAATCAAAGGTTCTGCTCTTAAAGCTCTTCAAGGAGAAGCTGATTGGGAAGCAAAAATCATTGAATTAATGACTGAAGTTGATGCTTACATCCCAACTCCAGAACGTGAAACTGACAAACCATTCTTAATGCCTATCGAGGATGTATTCTCTATCACAGGTCGTGGTACAGTTGCAACTGGTCGTGTAGAGCGCGGAATCGTTAAAGTTGGTGACGTAGTAGAAATCATCGGTCTTGCTGAAGAGAATGCTTCTACAACTGTAACTGGTGTAGAAATGTTCCGTAAACTTCTTGACCAAGCTCAAGCTGGAGACAACATTGGTGCTCTTCTTCGTGGGGTTGCTCGTGAAGACATCCAACGTGGACAAGTTCTTGCTAAAACTGGCTCTGTAAAAGCACACGCTAAATTCAAAGCTGAAGTTTTCGTATTATCTAAAGAAGAAGGTGGACGTCACACTCCATTCTTCGCTAACTACCGTCCTCAGTTCTACTTCCGTACAACTGACGTAACTGGTATCATCCAATTACCAGAAGGTACTGAAATGGTAATGCCTGGTGACAACATCGAAATGACTATCGAACTTATCGCTCCAATCGCTATCGAAGAGGGAACTAAATTCTCTATTCGTGAAGGTGGACGTACAGTAGGTTACGGCGTAGTTGCTACTATCGTTGAGTAATCTTAACTGATATAAAAAACCCCAAGGGATTTTCCCTTGGGGTTTTTGTTTGCCGTTATCGAGTATTAACGAGCACGCTGAATGGTTCAATTAATAATCATTGGGGGATGAACAAAAACCCAATGATCAAAGTTTCGCTTTATATAATGAATGAATTATATTTTTATGTTTTGACGAGTTTCTTCTATTGTATATAAAAAAGTAATAAAACAAACCCAGAAACTGTAAAATGAATTCTGGTAGATGAAAACTTGAAATTCTTTAAAGTGCCATGTATAATAGCAAAAGTAGAGAAAAGCAGATGCAAACAAAAAGATGCTTGCATCTAGACGAATAACATTGTATAATAGACAATGTTGGTCTTTGACTGCGATGAAGTGGAAGGTTGCTGACACACCCGGCCGCTTTGCCATGGCATGGTGTGGGGAAATTTCCATGGAGAAGGTCTATTTTAGAAATAGGCGAACGAAGGAGGGAAAATAATGGCAAAAGAAAAAATTCGTATCCGTTTAAAAGCTTATGATCACCGTATTCTTGATCAATCAGCTGAGAAAATTGTAGAAACAGCTAAGCGTTCTGGGGCAACAGTTTCTGGTCCGATCCCATTACCAACTGAGAAGACTATTTACACAATTCTTCGTGCTGTTCATAAGTACAAAGATTCTCGTGAGCAATTCGAAATGCGCACACACAAACGTTTAATCGATATCGTGAGTCCTACTCCACAAACAGTAGATTCATTAATGCGTTTAGACTTACCGTCTGGTGTAGATATCGAAATCAAACTATAAATTATATAACTTAAAAATGTAGGAGGTGTAACTCATGACCAAAGGAATCTTAGGAAGAAAGATCGGTATGACTCAAGTATTTGCTGAGAACGGTGAGTTAATCCCAGTAACAGTTATCGCTGCTAATCCAAACGTTGTTCTTCAAAAGAAAACAACTGAAACTGATGGCTACAATGCAATCCAGTTAGGATTTGAAGATAAACGTGAAAAGTTAACTAACAAACCTGAACAAGGCCACACTGCTAAAGCATCTACAACTCCTAAGCGCTTCATTCGCGAAATCCGCGATGCAGACGTGGACGGATTAGAGGTTGGTCAAGAGGTAAAAGTTGAAGTTTTCGCTGCAGGTGAAATCGTTGACGTAACAGGAATTTCTAAAGGTAAAGGTTTCCAAGGTGTTATCAAACGCCACGGACAATCTCGCGGACCTATGTCTCATGGTTCTCGCTATCACCGTCGTCCAGGTTCAATGGGCCCAGTTGCTCCGAACCGTGTATTCAAAGGCAAAAAACTTGCTGGACGTATGGGTGGAGACCAAGTTACTATCCAAAACTTAGAAATCGTTCAAGTTGACACTGAGCGCAACTTATTACTAGTAAAAGGTAACGTTCCAGGTGCTAAGAAATCTCTTGTAGTTGTTCAAGGCGCTGTGAAGGTTAGCAAATAATTCACAATAGGAAGGAGGAATTCCAATGCCAAAAGTTACTGTATATAACCAAACTGGTTCACAGGTTGGTGAAATCGAATTAGCTGAAGCTATTTTCGGTATCGAACCAAATGAAGCTGTACTTTTTGAAGCTGTAATGATGCAACGTGCATCTTTACGTCAAGGTACACACAAAGTAAAAACTCGCTCTGAAGTTCGCGGTGGTGGTCGTAAACCATGGCGTCAAAAAGGAACTGGACGTGCTCGTCAAGGGTCTATCCGCTCTCCTCAATGGCGTGGTGGTGGTACGGTATTCGGACCTACACCAAGAAGCTATGCGTACAAACTTCCTAAGAAAGTTCGTCGTTTAGCAATCAAATCTGCATTAGCTACTAAAGTAGTTGAGAACAACATTGTAGTTCTTGAAGACCTAGTGTTAAATGCACCAAAAACAAAAGATATGCTAGCAGTACTTAAAGGATTAACTGTTGAGAAGAAAGCTCTTATCGTAACTGCTGATGCAAACGAATCTGTAGAGTTATCTGCTCGCAATATCCCTGGAGTAACAGTAATCACTGCTGATGGCGTAAACGTTTTAGACGTGCTTCATCATGATAAGCTAATCATGACAAAAGCGGCAGTGGAAAAAGTAGAGGAGGTGCTTGCATAATGAGAGATCCTCGTGATATCATTAAGCGCCCAGTTATCACTGAACGTTCTATGGAAATGATGGCTGAAAAAAAATACACGTTCGATGTGGACGTTAAATCTAATAAAACAGAAGTTAAAGATGCTCTTGAAGCGATCTTTGGTGTTAAAGTAGAAAAAGTGAACATCATGAACTACAAGCCGAAAGCAAAACGCGTTGGTCGTCACGCTGGTTTTACTAGCCGTCGTCGTAAAGCAATCGTTAAGCTAACTGCTGACAGCAAAGAAATCGAAATCTTCCAAGGCGTTTAATTCTTACTAAAGAAGGAGGGAAATTGAGATGGGAATTAAAAAGTATAATCCAACTACTAACGGTCGTCGTAATATGACTACGAATGATTTCGCTGAAATCACGACTGACAGACCCGAAAAGTCATTACTTGCTCCTTTAAGCAAGAAGGCGGGTCGTAATAACCAAGGTAAAATTACTGTACGTCATCAAGGTGGCGGACATAAGCGTCAATACCGTATCATCGACTTTAAGCGTAACAAAGATGGAATTCCAGGACGCGTTGCTACGATCGAATACGATCCAAACCGCTCTGCGAACATCGCATTAATTAACTACGTTGACGGTGAAAAACGTTACATTCTTGCTCCTAAAACTTTAGAAGTAGGTATGGAAGTTATGTCTGGCCCTGAAGCTGACATTAAAATCGGTAACGCATTACCATTAATCAACATTCCAGTAGGTACTGTTGTTCATAACATCGAGCTTAAGCCTGGTCGTGGCGGACAATTAGTTCGTTCTGCTGGTACATCTGCTCAAGTACTTGGTAAAGAAGGAAAATACGTACTTGTACGTTTAACTTCTGGTGAAGTACGTCTTGTATTATCTGCTTGTCGCGCTTCAATCGGTCAAGTTGGTAACGAACAACACGAACTTATCAAAATCGGTAAAGCAGGTCGCTCACGCTGGTTAGGTAAGCGCCCAACAGTTCGTGGTTCTGTAATGAACCCGGTTGATCACCCACACGGTGGTGGTGAAGGACGCTCTCCAATCGGACGTAAGTCTCCAATGTCTCCATGGGGTAAACCAACTCTTGGATTCAAGACTCGTAAGAAAAACAAAGCGTCTGATAAATTTATCGTTCGTCGTCGTAAAAAATAATGGGATTGTAGTACGGTTCGTTTCAAGAACCGTACGCCAATCACGAAGGGAGGCACCAAAATGGCTCGTAGCTTAAAAAAAGGACCATTTGTCGATGATCACTTAATGAGCAAAATGGAAAAATTAGTTGCATCTGAGCAAAAACAAGTTGTTAAAACTTGGTCTCGCCGTTCAACTATCTTCCCTCAGTTCATCGGACACACAATCGCTGTATATGATGGTCGTAAACACGTACCTGTGTACATCACTGAGGATATGGTTGGCCATAAGTTAGGTGAATTCGCACCAACTCGTACGTATAAAGGTCACCTTGCTGACGATAAGAAAACTAGAAGATAATGAGAGGAGGCACTTCAATGCAAGCTAAAGCAGTAGCGAGAACAGTTCGTATTGCTCCTCGTAAAGTTCGTTTAGTAGTAGACTTAATCCGAGGTAAGCAAGTGGGTGAAGCGATTGCTATCCTTAACCACACACCAAAAACTGCTTCTCCAGTTGTAGAAAAAGTTTTAAAATCTGCAATCGCAAATGCAGAGCACAATTATGAGATGGATATTAACAACTTAGTTGTTGAAAAAGTATTCGTTGACGAAGGTCCAACGTTGAAACGTTTCCGTCCACGTGCAATGGGTCGTGCAAGCCAAATTAACAAACGCACAAGCCACATCACAGTTGTGGTATCAGAAAAGAAGGAGGGATAATCGATGGGTCAGAAGGTTAATCCAATTGGTCTTCGTGTCGGTGTTATCCGTGACTGGGAATCTCGTTGGTTCGCTGAGAAAGATTACGCTACATTATTACATGAAGACATCAAAATCCGTGAGTACATTACTGTACGCTTAAAAGATTCTGCTGTTGCTAAAGTAGAAATCGAACGTGCAGCAAATCGTGTAAATGTTACAATTCACACTGCAAAACCTGGTATGGTAATTGGTAAAGGTGGTACTGAAGTTGAAGCACTTCGTAAAGCTCTTAACCAATTAACAGGCAAGCGTGTACACATCAATATTTTAGAAGTTAAGAGAGCTGATCTTAACGCTAAATTAGTAGGCGAAAACATCGCTCGTCAATTAGAAAACCGTGTATCATTCCGTCGTGCACAAAAGCAAGTTATTCAACGTGCTATGCGTGCAGGTGCTAAAGGTATTAAAACACAGGTTTCTGGTCGTCTTGGCGGAGCTGATATCGCTCGTGCAGAATCTTACAGTGAAGGAACTGTTCCACTTCATACACTTCGCGCTGATATTGACTATGCAGCAGTTGAAGCTGATACAACATACGGTAAATTAGGCGTAAAAGTATGGATCTACCGTGGAGAAGTCCTTCCTACAAAAAAGAAAGCTTCTGAGGAAGGAGGAAAATAATATGTTAATGCCAAAACGCGTAAAATATCGTAGAGAGCATCGTGGTAAAATGCGTGGTCGTGCAAAAGGTGGAACTGAAATTGCTTTCGGTGAATTCGGTCTACAAGCACAAGCTGCTTCATGGATTACAAACCGTCAAATCGAAGCTGCTCGTCGTGCAATGACTCGTTACATGAAACGTGGCGGTAAAGTATGGATTAAAATTTTCCCTTCTAAACCTTACACTGCAAAACCTCTAGAAGTACGTATGGGTTCCGGTAAAGGGGCACCAGAAGGCTGGGTAGCAGTAGTAAAACCTGGGAAAATTATGTTTGAAATCGCGGGTGTATCTGAAGAGGTAGCACGCGAAGCATTACGTCTTGCAGCTCACAAGTTACCTGTGAAATGTAAATTCGTAAAACGTGAAGAAAATGGTGGTGAATCTAATGAAAACTAATGATATTCGTGAATTAACCACTGCCGAAATCGAAACAAAAGTTAAAGCTTTAAAGGAAGAATTGTTCAATCTTCGCTTCCAACTTGCTACAGGACAATTAGAGAATCCAACTCGCATCCGTGAAGTGCGTAAAGCGATTGCTCGTATGAAAACTGTAGTTCGTGAAAGAGAGATCGGAATTAATCGATAAATTGAGGGGAGGTTTGCATAGTGAGCGAACGTAACCAACGCAAAGTTTATACTGGTCGTGTTGTGTCTGATAAAATGGACAAAACGATTACAGTTTTAGTTGAAACTTACAAAACTCATTCCTTGTACGGAAAACGTGTTAAGTATTCTAAAAAGTACAAAGCCCATGATGAGCAAAACCAAGCGAAACTTGGCGATATCGTTAAAATCATGGAAACTCGCCCGCTTTCTGCTACTAAGCGTTTCCGTTTAGTTGAAATCGTTGAAGAAGCGGTTATTATCTAAATAGACGAATCGGAATTTTTAGTCCGAAGGGAGGTTTCATAACATGATCCAACAAGAATCTCGTTTGAAAGTTGCTGACAACTCTGGTGCACGTGAACTTTTAACAATTAAAGTATTAGGCGGCTCTGGTCGTAAATATGCTAACATTGGTGACATTATCGTTGCTACGGTAAAACAAGCAACACCAGGTGGCGTTGTTAAAAAAGGTGACGTTGTTAAAGCAGTAGTAGTACGTACGAAGAGCGGAGCTCGTCGTCCGGACGGTTCTTATATCAAATTTGATGAAAACGCAGCGGTTATCATCAAAGACGATAAGAGCCCACGTGGTACTCGTATCTTCGGACCAGTAGCTCGTGAATTACGTGATAGCAACTTCATGAAGATCGTTTCTTTAGCTCCAGAAGTTCTATAATTTAAGGTATTGCCTTGCTAAGGAGGTGCAGAATTAAGATGCATGTAAAAAAAGGTGATAAAGTACAGGTAATCACTGGAAAAGACAAAGGAAAACAAGGCGTTATCCTTGTGGCTTTCCCAAAGCAAAACCGTGTTATCGTTGAGGGTGTTAACATCGTTAAAAAACACTCTAAGCCATCTCAATTAAATCCACAAGGTGGAATTATTACTAAAGAAGCACCTATTCACGTTTCTAACGTTATGATTTTAGATCCGAAAACAGGTGAACCTACTCGCGTAGGCTTCAAAGTAGAAGATGGTAAAAAAGTTCGTATTGCAAAAAAATCTGGTGAATTATTAGATAAATAATTTTCTTAAGAAAGGAGGTCACTTCATTGAATCGCCTTAAAGAGAAGTTCCAAAAGGAAATTACTCCTGCTCTAGTGAGCAAGTTTAACTATAAATCTGTGATGGAAGTACCGAAAATCGAAAAGATCGTAATCAACACTGGTGTTGGTGACGCGGTATCTAACTCAAAAGCTTTAGACAATGCAGTAGAAGAATTAACACAAATCGCAGGTCAAAAGCCTGTTGTAACTCGTGCTAAAAAATCAATCGCTGGTTTCCGTCTTCGTGAAGGTATGCCAATCGGTGCAAAAGTAACTTTACGCGGACAACAAATGTATGAGTTCTTCGACAAATTAGTATCAGTTTCTTTACCACGTGTACGTGATTTCCGTGGTGTTTCTAAGAAATCATTTGATGGTCGTGGGAACTACACATTAGGTGTTAAAGAGCAACTTATCTTCCCTGAGATTGATTATGATAAAGTAAGCAAAGTCCGCGGTATGGACATCGTAATCGTTACTACAGCGAAAACTGATGAAGAAGCTCGTGAACTTTTAACACAATTCGGTATGCCATTCCAAAAATAATGGAAGCCAACGCTAAGTAGAGGAGGCGAAAACGTGGCTAAAAAATCTATGATAGCGAAACAAAAGCGTACTCCTAAGTTTAAAGTACAAGAGTATACACGTTGCGAACGCTGCGGTCGTCCGCATTCTGTATACCGCAAATTTAAGCTTTGCCGTATTTGTTTCCGTGAACTTGCATATAAAGGTCAAATTCCTGGTGTTAAAAAAGCTAGTTGGTAAAACCCACAAATGGGAAGGAGGTAAAACACATGGTGATGACAGATCCAATTGCAGACATGCTTACTCGCATCCGTAATGCGAACATGGTACGTCATGAGAAATTAGAGGTTCCTGCTTCTAAAATCAAAAAAGAGATCGCTGAACTTTTAAAACGTGAAGGTTTCATTCGTGATGTAGAATACATCGAGGATAACAAACAAGGTATCCTTCGTATTTTCCTGAAATATGGTGCAAACAATGAACGTGTAATCACTGGATTAAAACGTATCAGTAAACCTGGCTTACGCGTTTACGCTAAAGCTGATGAAGTACCACGTGTACTTAACGGATTAGGTATCGCTCTTGTTTCTACATCTAAGGGAGTAATGACAGATAAAGACGCTCGTCAATTACAAACTGGTGGAGAAGTAGTAGCATACGTTTGGTAATATATATTTAAAACGAACGGAGGTGTGACCACATGTCTCGTATTGGTAAAAAGATTCTTGAAATCCCTGCAGGTGTTACTATTACAATTGCAGAAGACAATACTGTAACAGTAAAAGGCCCTAAAGGTGAATTAACTCGTAAATTCAATGCTGATATGTCTATCAAAATTGAAGAAAATACACTAACAGTTGAGCGTCCATCTGAACAGAAGGAACACCGTGCATTACACGGTACAACTCGTGCTTTAATCGGAAACATGGTTGAAGGTGTAACTACAGGTTTCGCACGCGGACTTGAATTAGTCGGTGTTGGTTACCGTGCTCAAAAACAAGGAGATAAACTTGTATTAAGCGTAGGTTATTCTCATCCAGTAGAAATGACTCCGGAAGCAGGTCTTGAAGTTGAAGTACCTGCACCAACTAAAATCGTAATCAAAGGTATCGACAAGCAACGTGTTGGCGAATTTGCTGCTAACATCCGTGCTGTACGTGCTCCTGAGCCATATAAAGGTAAAGGTATTCGTTACGAAGGCGAAGTTGTTCGTCGTAAAGAAGGTAAAACTGCTAAGTAAACCCGTTAGGTGAGAGAAAGGAGTGACAAGAATGATCACTAAAGCTGATAAAAATGCGACTCGTAAGAAAAGACATGCACGTGTACGTGCTAAACTTACTGGTACTGCAGAACGTCCACGTTTAAACGTGTTCCGTTCTAATCAACATATTTACGCTCAAGTTATTGATGATGTGAATGGTGTAACGTTAGTAAGTGCATCTACTCTTGATAAAGACCTTGCTCTTAACGGTACTAGCAATACTGAAGCTGCTACGAAAGTAGGAGAATCAGTTGCTAAGCGTGCTGTAGAGAAAGGCGTTAAAGAAGTAGTATTTGATCGCGGTGGTTACTTATACCATGGCCGTGTTAAAGCTCTAGCTGAAGCTGCTCGTGAGGCTGGATTACAATTTTAATGGTCAAAGGAGGGAAAATTGATGCATCGCATTGACCCAAGTAAATTAGAACTTGAAGAACGTGTAGTTACGATAAATCGTGTCGCGAAAGTTGTTAAGGGTGGTCGTCGTTTCCGCTTTGCTGCACTAGTTGTAGTTGGCGATAAAAACGGTCATGTTGGATTCGGTACTGGTAAAGCACAAGAGGTACCAGACGCAATTCGCAAAGCTATCGAAGACGCTAAGAAAAACTTAATCGCTGTACCATTAGTTGGTACAACAATTCCACACACAATCAACGGTCATTTTGGAGCTGGTGAAGTATTCTTAAAACCTGCTGCTGAAGGTACTGGTGTTATTGCAGGTGGACCTGTTCGTGCGGTACTTGAATTAGCTGGTGTACAAGATATTCTTTCGAAATCTCTTGGTTCTAACACACCAATCAACATGATTCGCGCTACTGTGAACGGATTAAGCGAACTTAAGCGCGCTGAAGATGTTGCAAAATTACGCGGTAAATCTGTAGAAGAGCTACTAGGTTAAGGAGGGAAAACAAATGGCGAAAAAGTTAGAAATTACCCTCACTCGTAGTGTAATTGGTCGTCCACAAGATCAACGTGCGACGGTAGAAGCTTTAGGTCTTAAAAAGTTGAATTCAACTGTAGTTAAGGAAGAAACTCCTGCTATTCTTGGTATGATCAACAAAGTTTCTCACCTTATAACTGTAAAAGAAGCTTAAGGATAACTCATTAATATAAGGAGGTGCCTGGGAATGAAACTTCATGAATTAAAACCTGCAGAAGGTTCTCGTAAAGTACGTAACCGTGTCGGTCGTGGTATCGGTTCTGGTAACGGTAAAACTGCTGGTAAAGGTCATAAAGGACAAAACGCACGTTCTGGTGGCGGTGTTCGTCTTGGCTTCGAAGGTGGTCAAACTCCATTATTCCGTCGTTTACCAAAACGCGGCTTCACAAACATTAACCGTAAAGAGTTTACTATTGTAAACTTATCAACGTTAAATCGTTTTGAAGATGGTACAGAAGTAACACCTGAATTATTGCTGGAAACTGGCGTTATCAGCAAGTTAAACGACGGTGTTAAAATTCTTGCAAGCGGAGCAGTAGAGAAAAAATTAACTGTTAAAGCGCACAAGTTCTCTTCAAGTGCTAAAGAAGCAATTGAAGCAGCTGGCGGATCAGTTGAGGTGATCTAATGTTTCGTACAATCTCCAACTTTATGCGCGTTGCTGAGATAAGACGTAAAATATTATTCACTTTAGCGATGTTAATCGTATTCAGGATTGGCACGTTTATCCCCGTGCCATTTACAAATGGAGACGTACTGAAAGCACAAGATCAATTAAATGCCTTAGGTATCCTAAATACATTTGGCGGTGGCGCCTTGAAAAACTTTTCCATCTTCGCGATGGGAATCATGCCGTATATTACAGCATCCATCATCGTGCAATTATTGCAGATGGATGTTGTTCCTAAATTTTCGGAATGGTCAAAGCAAGGTGAAATGGGCCGTCGTAAACTAACGCAATTCACGCGTTACTTTACAATTGTTCTTGCGTTTATTCAGGGGTTTGGTATGTCAATCGGTTTTAACGGTATGGTAGGTGGGCAATTAATTTTGAATCCTGGTTGGAGCACTTATTTATACATTGCTACGGTACTGACTGCTGGTACTGCATTTTTAATGTGGTTAGGTGAACAGATTACAGCTAAAGGTGTAGGTAATGGTATTTCCATCCTTATCTTTGGTGGTATTGCCGCAGCGATCCCAAGTGTTATATCTCAAGTGTATCAGCAACAGTTTCAAAATATCGGAGATCAATTGTTCATGAGTATCGTTAAAGTTGCATTGATCTTACTAGCTGTGCTAGCAGTTATTGTGGGTGTTATTTTCATTCAACAGGCTGTTAGAAAGATCCCAATTCAATATGCGAAGCGTGTAACAGGAGCGAATGGGAATCATGCTGGAGCACAAAACACTCATTTACCACTTAAGGTAAATAGTGCGGGTGTTATTCCAGTCATTTTTGCTGTTTCATTCTTAATTACACCACCAACTATTGCACAGTTCTTCCCGAAACATGATGTATCGCAGTGGATTATTGCAAACTTTAACTATTCTCACCCAGTGGGAATGATCATATATGTTGCGCTCATTGTAGCCTTCACATATTTCTATGCGTTTGTTCAGGTTAATCCAGAGCAGATGTCAGAGAATCTAAACAAGCAAGGTGGATATGTTCCAGGTATTCGTCCGGGTAAGAATACGGAACAATATCTAACAAAAATCTTGTATCGTTTGACCTTTGTAGGATCAATTTTCCTAGCAGCGATTGCAATCTTACCAGTTATCTTTACGAAACTGGGAAATCTTCCTCCATCTGCACAGATTGGTGGAACGAGTATGTTAATCGTTGTCGGCGTTGCTTTAGAAACAATGAAGCAGCTAGAAAGCCAACTGGTAAAACGCCATTACAAAGGGTTTATCAAGCAGTGAGTAAGTGGGAAGAAGCGTCTTCCCTACATGCTCATGTACTCTGAGGGGGAACAAGGATGAACTTAATTTTAATGGGGCTTCCTGGTGCTGGTAAAGGTACACAAGCCGAACAGATTGTTGCCAAGTATAACATCCCTCACATTTCAACAGGAGATATGTTCCGTGCAGCTATGAAGGCTGAAACTGAAATGGGTTTACAAGCTAAATCTTTTATTGATAAAGGTGCTCTTGTCCCAGATGAAGTTACAATCGGAATCGTTCGTGATCGTTTAAGCCAAGAAGACTGCGTAAGAGGATTCTTACTAGACGGTTTCCCACGAACTGTTGCACAAGCATCAGCTCTTGAAGAAATTATGAAAGATCTTGGCAAAAAAATCGACTATGTTTTAAACATTAATGTGGATTCAGGGTTGTTATTAAAACGTCTTACAGGCCGTCGCATTTGTAAAGAGTGCGGTGCGACTTACCACTTAGAATTCAATCCACCAGCGAAAGCTGATGTGTGCGATAAATGTGGTGGCGAATTATACCAACGCTCTGATGACAATGAAGAAACTGTAGCAAATCGTTTAGATGTAAATATTAAGCAAACAAAACCTTTGCTTGATTTCTACGAGGAGCTTGGTTACTTAGAAAGCATTAATGGTGAGCAAGATATCAATAAAGTATTTGCTGATATCGATGTTCTCATCGGAGGCTTAGCGTAATGATAATCTGCAAAACTCCTCGCGAGATAGAAATCATGCGAGAAGCTGGCAGGATCGTTGCTTTAACTCATCAAGAGTTAAAACAGCACATTACTCCAGGAATTACAACGAAAGAGCTCGATCAAATAGCGGAAAAGACGATTCAAAAATATGGTGCTACGCCATCTTTTAAAGGATACAACGGATTTCCGGGGAGCATATGTGCTTCTGTAAATGAAGAGCTTGTACACGGAATTCCAGGGAAGCGCAAGCTCAAAGAGGGCGATATCATCAGTATCGATATTGGTGCGAAATACAATGGGTACCATGGAGATTCTGCATGGACGTATCCAGTTGGAAACATTTCTGAATCTGTTCAAAAGCTACTTGATGTCACAGAAAAATCGTTGTATCTTGGTCTAGAACAAGTAAAACCAGGCGAAAGATTATCAAATATCTCACATGCGGTTCAAACCCATGCTGAAGAGAATGGATTCTCAATCGTTAGGGAGTATGTTGGTCACGGAATCGGGCAAGACTTACATGAGGACCCTCAAATCCCGCACTATGGTCCACCAAATAGAGGCCCTAGATTAAAGCCGGGAATGGTCATCTGTGTTGAGCCGATGGTGAATCAAGGAAGACGATATGTAAAAACACTATCTGATGACTGGACAGTGGTAACGGTAGATGGTAAATGGTGTGCCCATTTTGAGCACACGATTGCTCTTACAGAAGCAGGATACGAAATCCTTACCACTTTATAAGTAGCTGGCTCTCCGGGATTTCAGAGCAGTGTAAAATGTTACTGATTTGAAGAAGGGAGAACTATTGAATGGCTAAAGATGATGTAATTGAAGTCGAAGGTACCGTTCTTGAAACGTTGCCAAATGCTATGTTCAAAGTAGAATTAGAGAATGGGCATGTCGTATTGGCTCACGTTTCTGGTAAAATCCGTATGAACTTCATTCGTATTTTACCAGGAGACAAAGTTACGGTAGAATTATCTCCGTACGATTTAAATCGTGGTCGTATTACGTACCGTTTTAAATAATATAGCACTCCGTAATCTTTAAGGAGGTTCGAGACATGAAAGTAAGACCGTCAGTTAAACCAATCTGCGAAAAATGTAAAGTTATTCGTAGACGTGGAAAAGTAATGGTTATTTGTGAAAACCCTAAACATAAACAAAAACAAGGTTAATCAGAAGGAGGTGCATTCAGAATGGCACGTATCGCAGGTGTAGATATTCCTCGAGACAAACGCGTTGTTATTTCTTTAACTTACGTATTCGGCATTGGTCGCACAACTGCTGAAAAAATTCTTACTGAAGCTGGTATTTCTTCAGAAACACGAGTTCGTGATTTAACGGAAGACGAATTAGGACGTATCCGTGATATCATCGATCGTATTAAAGTTGAGGGAGACCTTCGTCGTGAAGTATCTCTTAACATTAAACGTCTAATGGAGATCGGTTCTTACCGTGGTCTTCGTCACCGTCGTGGCTTACCAGTTCGTGGTCAAAACTCTAAAAACAATGCTCGTACACGTAAAGGTCCACGTCGTACAGTAGCAAATAAAAAGAAATAATAAGTAAAGGAGGTTGAACTAACAATGGCACGTAAAACAAACACTCGTAAAAAACGTGTGAAAAAGAATATCGAAGCTGGTATAGCTCATATTCGTTCTACTTTCAACAACACAATCGTAACACTTACAGATACTCACGGTAACGCACTTTCTTGGTCTAGTGCTGGTGCACTTGGTTTCCGTGGATCTCGTAAATCTACTCCATTCGCTGCGCAAATGGCTGCTGAAGCTGCTGCTAAAGTTGCAATGGAGCACGGTTTAAAAACTTTAGAGGTTACTGTTAAAGGTCCTGGTGCTGGTCGTGAAGCTGCAATTCGTGCTCTTCAAGCTGCAGGTCTAGAAGTAACAGCAATTAGAGATGTTACTCCAGTTCCTCATAATGGATGTCGTCCGCCAAAACGTCGTCGTGTGTAATTTTTCTGTATAGAATTTTCCCTTTTGTCTATAATGGATATGATGCATTATCGAGAAATTTCGTACAGAAACATCGCTTGTTGTGCACAATCGGGAACTGCCTAAGGGGGACTTTCGGTTAAACAGAGGTTATACCTTTGTTTAACCGGGGTTTCGACGTTTTGAAGGAGGGTTTAGTTAATGATTGAAATCGAAAAGCCGAAAATCGAAACGGTTGAACTTAACGAAGATGCTAAATATGGTAAATTCGTAATTGAACCGCTTGAGCGTGGATATGGTACTACTTTGGGTAACTCCTTACGTCGTATTCTTTTATCCTCACTCCCTGGTGCCGCTGTTACTGCTATCCAAATCGATGGCGTATTACATGAATTTTCAACAGTTGAGGGCGTAGTAGAAGACGTTACGACGATCATCTTAAACTTGAAAAAGTTAGCTCTTAAAATCTACTCTGAAGAAGAGAAGACGTTGGAAATTGATGTGCAGGGCGAAGGTATTGTCACAGCTGCTGATATTACTCACGATAGTGATGTAGAAATCTTAAATCCAGATTTACACATTGCAACGTTAGCAAAAGATGCGCATTTCCGCGTGCGTTTAACTGCAAAGCGTGGCCGTGGGTATACGCCAGCTGATGCAAATAAAAGCGAAGATCAACCAATAGGAGTAATTCCTATTGATTCTATTTATACGCCGGTATCACGTGTGACTTATCAAGTGGAAAAGACACGTGTCGGACAAGTGGCTAATTATGATAAGCTTACGCTTGATGTATGGACGGATGGAAGCATCGGGCCAAAAGAAGCTATCTCTTTAGGTGCCAAAATCTTAACTGAGCATTTAAATATCTTTGTTGGTTTAACTGACGAAGCACAAAATGCTGAGATTATGGTCGAGAAGGAAGAAGATCAAAAAGAGAAAGTTCTTGAGATGACTATCGAAGAACTAGATCTTTCTGTTCGTTCTTATAATTGCCTAAAACGTGCAGGAATTAATACTGTACAAGAGCTTGCGAACAAAACAGAAGAAGATATGATGAAAGTTCGTAACTTAGGACGTAAATCCTTAGAAGAAGTTAAACATAAACTTGAGGAATTAGGTTTAGGTTTACGTAAAGACGACTGAGGATTTAAACCCATCAACAAAGGAGGGAACTACGAATGGCATACAGAAAATTAGGCCGTACAAGTGCGCAACGTAAAGCTATGTTACGTGACTTAGCTACTGATTTAATTATCAACGAGCGCATCCAAACGACAGAAACTCGTGCAAAAGAACTTCGTTCTGTAGTGGAAAAAATGATCACTTTAGGTAAACGCGGAGATCTTCATGCTCGTCGTCAAGCAGCAGCTTTCATTCGCAATGAAGTAGCTAACGCTGAGACTGGTCAAGATGCACTTCAAAAATTATTCGCTGATGTAGCTCCACGCTATGCTGAGCGCCAAGGCGGATACACTCGTATTGCAAAAATTGGTCCACGTCGCGGAGACGCAGCACCAATGGTAATTATCGAGTTAGTATAATGATAATTAAAAGGGCAGGACAGTTCTTTTCAAGAAACTGGTCATGGCCCTTTTTTTTAAATATAAAAATAGGTTAACTTGGCGAAGGAAAGGGTGCCTTGTATTGAAAAAAGAGAAACTTCGGACAGAAAATATATCATTTCAATATCCTGGGGCAGCCACTTATGCATTAAAAGATGTTTCATTTTCCTTATATGAGGGAGAATGGGTATCTGTTATTGGACAAAACGGTTCAGGGAAGTCTACACTTGCAAAATTATTGAATGGTTTGTTTTTGCCGGAAGCAGGGACAATTACAGTAAACGATACAATGGTTTTATCAGAGGAAACGGTATGGGATGTTCGAAAACAAATTGGAATGGTATTTCAAAATCCAGATAATCAATTTGTTGGAACAACAGTGCAAGATGATGTTGTATTTGGTTTAGAGAATATCGGAATGCCAAGAGAGCAGATGATAGAAAGATTAGAACAGGCCTTGCGACTTGTCCGTATGGAAGATTTTCTTAATGATGAGCCTCATTCGTTATCTGGTGGACAAAAGCAGCGAGTGGCAATAGCAGGTATTTTAGCACTTCAGCCATCTATTTTAATACTAGATGAAGCAACTTCAATGTTAGATCCCCAAGGGAGACGTGAAGTAGTAGAAACGGTTAGACAACTTGTTAATGAAAAAGGTATTACCGTGTTATCAATTACGCACGATTTAGAAGAAGCGGCACAGTCAGACCGTGTCATTATTTTAAATAAGGGAGAGATATTAGAGGAAGGGACTCCAGAACAAATTTTCAAGTCCTCTCATATGCTCCAAGAAATTGGATTAGATGTACCATTTTCAGTGAAAATAGCAGAATTATTAAAAAGAAATGAAATTCTCTTGCAAAATACGCATCTTACAATGGAAAGCTTGGTGAACGAACTTTGGAGATTACATTCCAAAAAGTAGAACATCGTTATCAATATAAAACTCCGTTTGAAAGACGCGCACTTTATGATGTGGACGTGTCGTTTCCAAGTGGGGGCTATTATGCCATTATCGGTCATACTGGTTCAGGTAAGTCGACGATGATTCAACATTTAAATGGTTTATTGCAGCCGACAAGTGGTACCGTTCAAATTGGGGAACATTTTATTTCGGCAGGAAAGAAAGAGAAAAAGCTAAAGCCACTACGTAAAAAAGTAGGGGTTGTCTTTCAATTCCCAGAACATCAGTTATTTGAAGAGACTGTGGAGAAAGACGTTTGTTTCGGCCCTACTAATTTTGGAGTATCTGTAGAAGAAGCGAAGCAAAAGGCAAGAGAGGCAATTGAACTTGTAGGATTAGAACCAGCACTGTTAACACGTTCGCCATTTGAGTTAAGCGGTGGGCAAATGAGGCGTGTTGCGATAGCAGGCGTACTGGCGATGGAACCTGAAGTGCTTGTCTTAGATGAACCTACAGCTGGACTAGATCCTAAAGGGCAGAATGAACTTATGGAGATGTTTTATAAGCTTCATAAGGAGAAAGGTCTTACAGTTATCCTTGTAACGCATAATATGGAGGATGCTGCTCAATATGCGCAGCAGATTGTAGTTATGCATAAAGGAACGGTCTTTTTGCAAGGAAGTGCAGAGGAAGTATTTTCACATGCTGATGAATTAGAGAAAATTGGCGTGGATCTTCCTATGTCTTTAAAGTATAAACGTGCGATTGAAGAGAAGTTTGGTATTTCAATTCCAAAGGCTACCTTATCTTTAGAGGATCTTACTCATGAAGTTGTGCAGGTATTACGAAAAGGTGGTCATGAATCATGCAGCAGTTGATTATTGGAAGGTATATTCCAGGGAATTCGCTTATTCATCAACTTGATCCACGTACGAAGCTGCTGATTGTCTTTTTATATGTATTTGTTGTTTTCTTAGCAAATAATGCGATTTCATATGGATTTTTATTTTTATATGCACTCATTGCTTTATTTTTTGCAAAAGTGCCGATTCGTTATGTACTTTCGGGCTTAAAACCAATTCTATGGATTTTTCTTTTTACATTTTTCCTGCATATTTTTACAAATAAAGAAGGGGAAGTACTATTCCAGCTTGGTTGGTTTTCGATACATGAAAAAGGATTAGAGCAAGGGATATACATTTCTATACGATTCTTCGTTATTATTTTAATAACAACATTATTAACGCTAACGACGACACCTATTGAGATTACAGATGGTCTGGAGACGTTATTAAAGCCGTTGAAGCGTATAAAAGTTCCTGTTCATGAAATCGCATTAATGATGTCAATTTCTCTTCGTTTTATCCCGACATTAATGGATGAAACGAGTAAAATAATGAAGGCACAAGCGTCACGTGGTATTGATTTCGCAGGGGGACCGATAAAAGATAGGATGAAAGCTATTATTTCACTACTTGTCCCTCTATTTATTAGTGCTTTTAAGCGTGCAGAGGACTTAGCAATTGCTATGGAAGCTCGTGGATATCAAAGTGGCGAAGGACGTACTAAATTTAGGCAACTACGCTGGAAAATAAGCGATACAGTAACGATTATAAGCTTACTTTGTTTAGCTTGTATTTTGGCATGGGTGCGATCGTAATGGAGAATAGAGAAATGGATAGAATAAAATGTACGGTTGCATATGATGGCCTGCATTTTTGTGGTTATCAAATTCAGCCGCAGCATCGTACTGTTCAACAAGAGATAGAGAAAGCTTTGCAGAAATTGCATAAAGGAGAACTTGTTCGTGTTCAGGCATCGGGCAGGACGGATTCTACCGTTCATGCTAAAGGACAAGTCATACATTTTGATACACCGTTGTCTCTTGAAGAGTGGCAATGGAGTAATGCATTAAACACAATGCTGCCAGATGATATTGTTATCAGACAGGTAGAGAAAAAAACAGAAGAATTTCATGCGCGTTACGGTGTCGAGAGAAAAGAATATCGTTACCGTGTATTATTATCAAAGACTGCGGATGTATTCCGTAGAAATTACGTATATCAATATCCATATCCGCTCGAAATCAATTCTATAAGAAAAGCGATTCCTTATTTTATCGGAACGCATGATTTCACTTCTTTTTGTTCGGCAAAAACTGACAAAAAAGATAAAGTGCGAACAATTTATGAAATTGAGTTAATTGAGCAAGACGATGAATTAATTTTTCGTTTTGTAGGGAATGGATTTTTATATAATATGGTCAGAATTATTGTTGGTACGTTGCTTAGCGTAGGGCAGGGAAAGCTTGATCCTGATAGCATTCCAGAGATTTTGGCGAAACAAAATCGTCAGTTTGCTGGAAAGATGGCTCCAGGTCATGGGCTTTACTTATGGCAGGTAAACTATAACAACTAATCCTGGTGTAACATTTGCTTGACATTAGAAACTCAAAAGTATATCATAACATATGGTATTGTTTCTAAAACCACGATTAGCCCCGGAAGGAAATCGTGTTTAAGATAAACAATAGATTTTTTCTATGGAAAAGATAACGAGGAGGGAAACACATGCGTACGACTTTTATGGCAAAAGCTAACGAAGTTGAGCGTAAATGGTATGTGGTTGATGCTGAAGGTCAAACTTTAGGTCGCCTTGCTAGTGAAGTAGCATCCATTTTACGTGGTAAAAACAAACCTACATTTACACCACACGTTGACACGGGTGATCATGTAATTATTATTAACGCTGAGAAAATTCATTTAACAGGTAATAAATTAAACGATAAAATTTACTACCGTCACACTAACCACCCAGGTGGACTTAAACAAAGAACAGCTCTAGAAATGCGTACAAACTACCCTGTACAAATGTTAGAGCTTGCAATTAAAGGCATGCTTCCAAAAGGACGCTTAGGCCGTCAAGTTTCTAAGAAACTAAACGTGTATGCTGGAGCAGAGCATCCACACCAAGCACAAAAACCAGAAGTTTACGAACTTCGCGGATAATCAATTAAAGGAGGGCTTACTTTGGCACAGGTTCAATACTATGGCACTGGACGTCGTAAGAGTTCAGTAGCGCGCGTACGCCTAGTTCCAGGCGAAGGACGCGTTATCATTAACGGTCGTGATTTTGAAAACTATATCCCATTTGCTGCATTACGTGAAGTAGTGAAACAACCTCTAGTTGCAACAGAAACTTTAGGTAACTACGATGTACTTGTAAACGTAAATGGTGGTGGATACACTGGTCAAGCTGGTGCTATTCGTCACGGTATTTCTCGCGCTTTATTAAAAGCTGATCCAGAATACCGTCTAACACTAAAACGTGCAGGTCTATTAACTCGTGACGCACGTATGAAAGAGCGTAAAAAATACGGTCTTAAAGGCGCACGTCGTGCACCTCAGTTCTCAAAACGTTAATTTTTGCGAACTACAAACCCCAACCATTTTGGTTGGGGTTTTTTTATGTTTCATTCCTCTTTTGTGATTTTTGTAGTTTGGAATATTTTAGTGCTATCCTCTCGCGTATGCTTCTTCTTTAGAAGTTTAGACTAATACGTATTAGGGAGGTTTATAAGTACTATGAATGTCATTGTCAGCTTACAAGAAAAACAAAAAGAAAAGCAGTTGAAATATGAACGGAAGATGCTGCGAGAATTATCATTAAAAACATTACGTTCAAATATTAGGGATGCCTTTCAGATGCAGGAACTTCATCGTCAGTATGAAGATTATTGTATTGAATTAGGGATAGAGTCGTATTTATTAGGAGCGAGATACAGTAAGTTTGGTTATTATGGTGAATCATTCTTTGATGTGAAATATAGAGCCTTAGAAGAAGAGCAACAATTAACAGAAACACTATTTCAATTTTTAACTAGCATGACTATGAGGGAAATTAAGTTACAAGATGAGGAATTGCTTTTTGAATCTTGCCAGCAGTTTATCGGCTTATGGTGGCAGGAGGGGTATGAAAAAGGTGAAAGAAGATATCGTTTAAAGCTTCATTAAGACAAGCATAAACTTTCCTCTTGTCCCATATAAGTAATTAGAGGGACTAGCTGGAGGAGGAAAGGTATGAAGAGAATTCGAATTATCTCTTTTGCACTCGCTGCGGTTGTTTTGTTTTTTTTAGTCAAACAAGAGTTTCAAATTACAAAATCGTGGCGAGCTTGGAATTTACCCTTATCAGGGAAAGTAATTGTATTAGATGCTGGGCATGGTGGGCCAGACGGAGGGGCTGTTGGTGGAAAGGATATTGTAGAAAAGGATATTACGCTTGAGATTACAAAGAAGGTACAAGATTATTTACAAGAGCAAGGTGCACTAGTCATTTTAACGCGTGATGGAGATTATGATTTAGCTCAGAAAGATACAAAATCATATAGTAGACGTAAAGCAGAGGATTTAAAAAAGCGTGTAGAGATTATTAATAAACCTGATGTAGACTTTTTTGCGAGTATTCATTTAAACGCTTTAACTAGTAGTGGATCGAAAGGCGCACAAACGTTCTATTACCGTTCTTCGATTGAAAATGAACGTGCTGCGAAATTTATACAAGCTGAATTGAGAACGAGTTTAGAGAATACAAATCGTTCTGCTAAAACAATTTCTCATGTGTATTTATTAAAGTATGCGAAAACACCAGGCGCTTTAATTGAAGCTGGATTTTTATCGAATGTAAATGAAAGGTATATGTTAAATTCGGAGAAATATCAGCAAAAGGTAGCGGCTGCAGTATATCGTGGTATATTACGTTATTTCACGGAAAAAGGAAATCCTCCAGAATAAGGAGGATTTTTTTGAGTTTATCTCGTTAACGAAGTTTTCCGAAAATATGTTATACTGGAAATGTAAACGCATTTATTTCAAAAATAAAGAGAGAGACATTTAATTTAACATTACGTTATTTTTCATACAGGGGGCTGGGCTAATTATGGTAACGAAAGAGCAAGTAGTGGAAGCGTTAGAAGGGATTGTAGATCCGTTTTTACATAAAACGTTAAAAGAAACAGGTGCAATTAAAGAGGTAACAGTCAAGCCTGAGAAGGAACATGTAAGTGTTAAAATTGCAATTGTAAAAACCGGTACTGCGGAACAAATGCAGTTGCAATCTGGAATTGTAAAATTAGTAAAAGAACTAGGGGCAGCAACAGTAGGGCTTCGCTTTGCAGAATTTACAGAAGAGGAATTAGCTCAGTTTGCACCGGAACAGGAAGAAGAGCAAAATGAATCTTTATTGTCGCCAAATTCAAAAACGACATTTTTAGCAGTAGCGAGTGGAAAAGGTGGAGTCGGAAAATCAACAGTTTCTGTTAACCTTGCCATTGCTTTAGCTCGTCTAGGGAAAAAGGTTGGTATAATTGATGCCGATATTTATGGTTTTAGCGTACCGGATATGATGGGGATAGAAAAACGTCCTGTTGTAAGAGGAGATAAAATAATTCCAGTGGAGCGTCTAGGTGTAAAGGTAATCTCGATGGGATTCTTTGTAGAAGATAATGCACCGGTTATTTGGAGAGGGCCTATGCTTGGGAAAATGTTAAATCATTTCTTTACAGAAGTGGAGTGGGGCGATTTAGACTATTTAGTTTTAGATTTACCACCGGGTACAGGTGATGTTGCGCTAGATTTACATTCAATGTTGCCGGCTTGTAAAGAGATTATTGTAACAACGCCGCATCCAACAGCGGCATTTGTAGCAGCGCGTGCTGGAGCTATGGCTTTACGTACAGAACATAGTATTCTTGGTGTTGTTGAAAATATGGCTTATTTCGAAAGTAAAACAACCGGTGAAAAAGAATATGTGTTCGGAAGAGGTGGAGGAGATAAATTAGCTACAGAACTTCAAACAGAAGTACTTGGCAGAATCCCGCTTCAACAACCCGATTGGAATAAAGAAGACTTTGCACCGTCAGTATATGAAGATACACATACGACAGGTCTTATTTATCGCACGATAGCTGAGACAGTAATTGATAAAACAGCTGTTGCACAAAAATAAAATAATAATGAGTGGGCGATACATATATTGTCCACTCATTATTATCGTTATTATTTTTACTGCTGTTCCTTTTTACCGTCTTGGGAACCACCCTCGCCGCCTGCTTCTTTCTTATCAGATCCACTTTTTTCGGCTTTTTGTACACCTTTACTAATAATATCAATCATCTTAGCTTGGAAGAGTGGGCTTTCAGCAGTTTCTGTTAGTACTTGTTGTAAATATTGACGGTATTCTTTGCTCTTCATTGTTTGTAACATCATTTTTTCTACTTCAGGGTTTTTCATAATTTCTATAACGCCTGCTTGGTATTCTGGGTCTTTTAGTAATGTTTTCATTAAGGTTGTTTGTTCTTTCCCCATACTTTTAGCAAATTTTGATGAGAACTCAGGGTCTTTAAAGAGCTTTTCCCAGAATTGTTGCCCTTTGTCGGATACCATTGCATCTTCAATCGTTTTCTTTACTACTGTTTCATCTAGTATGAGTGCTTGTTTCATTTTTTCATCAGTTAACACATCTTGAATGGCTTTCTTACCTTGATCGGTTTTTAAAATATCAACAATCATTTTCTTTGTTTGATCATAATCAAGTTCGGACTTTGCTTCTTTTTCTTGTGCACATGCTACAAGTACAAGAAATAGAAAAGAAGAAGTCAAAACGAGCAGCATCCGTTTCATAAGTTGGAACTCCTTTCAGCACAGTTCTCTCTTTTTAATATAAATATCTTTAAGGAATTTATACATGAACATGGCTAGCTTTTTGAAATTGTCATTGATACAATTTAATTAGAAATATAAGGATAATGGGGGATGTGTTGTGAATAGCCGCAAGTGGGTACGACTATTTTTTACGACGTTGTTTCTTGGTGGGATTAGTACGGTCATTATTGGGTTTGTTTTGGAGTGGGACAAGTACGCTAAATTTTTTCAAAATTTCGACGGAAAGGAGATTTTAGCAGTTTCCTTTTGGTTGATGGGTGTAGGATTTATTTTTAGTGTTATAAGTCAAATGGGGTTCTTTGCCTATTTAACAATCCATCGTTTTGGGCTAGGTATGTTTCGATCATCTTCTTTATGGAATGCAGTACAGCTTTTCTTTATTGCATTTGTTTTATTTGATTTCGTGTATTTAAGATCCGTACTGATTGCAAATGGGGAAGTTTCATTAGGGAATAACATACTTGTTGCTGGAATATTATTTGTGTTCGGAGCAATTGTTGCTTATGTAAAGAGTAAAGAAACGAATAAAAAGGCATTTGTGCCTGCTTTGTTCTTTATGGTTGTTGTAACAATTCTCGAATGGGTACCAGCGCTTCGGATTAATGATACCGATTGGTTATATTTAATGGTTATACCGCTATTATTATGTAATGCATATCAGTTACTTATATTACATCGTTTAATTGGGAAAACGAGTAAGTCGGCCTAACGAAGATAGTTTTTTAGCAGAGTAGTTGTCCGAATGCAAATATCGGGATAAAAAAGCTCTACTACCTTAATGAAAGGTAGTAGAGCTTTTTATGAGTGAAGGCACGAGGGAAAAGAATTACTGTACATCTTCACTTTTTGTACTTGTGTTGGAAATAAGTTGTGATACTGATATTTGTTCATACCCATCACTCTTTAATTTTTGTAGGAGCAGTGGTAAAGCTTTATTTGTTTGAAGAGCAGAATCGGATGCGTGTAATAAGACGATATCTCCACCTTTCAAATTGTTAGAGACAGTGGAAACGATATTGTTTACACCAGGATTTTTCCAGTCGTTTGAGTTATTACTCCAATGAACGATAGTGTATCCGAGTGATTCTGCTATTTTAAGTGTTGCTTTGTTAAAGTCTCCACTAGGTGGACGTAATAGCTTGACTTGTTTCACACCGAGTTTTGTAAAAACATCTTGTGCTCGCAAAAGATCTCTTCGTATTTCATTTGTCTCTAGAGAAGTGTAGGATGTGTAATTATAACCCATACTACCGATTTCATGTCCATCTTTTATGATGCGTTCAACAACATCAGGGTGTCTTTCTGCCCATGCTGCAGAAAGGAAGAAGGTTGCATTCTTAATGTCCTTTTCTTTAAGTGTATCAAGGATTGGAATTGCTTTTTTGTCTCCCCAACTAATATCAAACGTGAATGCAACTTGTTTTTTAGAGGTGTCGCCTTTGTAAATAACTTTAGGTCCTGTAGCAGTTGAAAAAGCAGACTCATGTGAATATGTTTTCAAAAAGAGTAGCCATGCTGTAAATAAGGAAAGTATCACTATTAAGCTAATGTGTTTAAAGTTTCTTTTACTCGTAATAAAAAAGAAAAACATAATATTACGCCCCTTTGTCCAATCCTTTTCAGTTACATATATGCTGTAAATATAAAAAAGAGAACAAGGGATTAATATCGTAGGTGGTGGATATAATGAATGATAGGATTTTGATAAGTGAAAATGAGCGGAATGTTTATTGCTCTGTAAGAAATGATTGAGGTGATGAGTTGCTTGGATTTATGTTAACGAAAGAAGAGAAAAAAGAAATGGAATACATATTGAAGAGAGAGTTAGAAGAACTTTTATTTGACTTTGAAGATGAACGCATTCATGAGGTTGTAAAAAAAGCGATGGAAGAAAGATATAAAATCATTTTTTGTTTGTTTCGAAGAGTCGCCAATGCAGAGGAATGTATTCGTTATGTAAGAAAAAGAACTTTTTATTAAAAAGTATTGACGTTAATGGTTATTATATGATAAATTAATAACCGTCGCTGATGCAGAAACGCAGAAGACGAAAAAAAAGAAATTAAAAAACTTAGTTGACATCGAAAAACGAAGATGTTAACATAAGGAAGTCGCAAATGAGCGACTAAGTAGTTCTTTGAAAACTGAACGAAACAAACAACGTGAAACGTCAATTTTTATTTTTAGATGCTAGACAAACTAAC
>NZ_JBBBBL010000027.1:0-48483 GCF_037120585.1 Bacillus sp. CCNWLW194
CGTTCATCCTGAGCCAGGATCAAACTCTCCAATAAAGTTAGTTTGTCTAGCATCTAAAAATAAAAATTGACGTTTCATGTTGTTTGTTTCGTTCAGTTTTCAAAGAACTTCTTCGTCGCTCAGAAGCGACTTTATTAATATAACATTTTGTTATATTTTCGTCAACAACTTTTTTCAATAAGTTGTTTTTCGTTTGTTTTGCTTGTTACCTTTCGTGGCAACGAATATAAATATACCAGTTTGAATATTAAAATGCAATAGTTTTTCTAATAAAATTTTCAACTTAGTAAAAAGGTATAAAAACAGCACTTTTCTTCTATATAAATATAATTTTTCGCACTAGCAAGATTTACTACCTCTAGGCAACTCATACTCAAATAAAAAAAGCTTTGGAGAAATCTCCAAAGCTTAGTCTTGTTTATGACGCATAGCAGGGAATAATAATACATCACGAATAGATGGCGCATTCGTTAATAACATAACAAGACGATCAATACCAATTCCTAGTCCACCTGTAGGAGGCATACCATACTCAAGAGCTTCGATATAATCATCATCCATCATATGAGCTTCGTCATTACCTTGTTCGCGTTCTTTTAATTGCGCTTCAAAACGTTCTTTCTGATCAATTGGATCATTTAACTCAGTGAATGCATTTGCATGTTCACGTGCAACGATAAATAATTCGAAACGATCTGTAAATCGTGGATCTTCGTCATTCTTTTTCGCAAGTGGTGAAATTTCTACCGGATGACCGTAAATAAATGTTGGTTGGATTAATTTATCTTCTACTTTTTGTTCGAAGAATTCATTTATAATATGACCAACTTCCATTGTATCCTTAATATCTACATTATGTTCTTTTGCAAGTTCACGCGCTTCTTCTACACTCATTGGATTCCAGAAATCCGCTCCAGAATGTTCCTTAATTGCATCTACCATATGAAGACGTGTCCATTCTGGTTCTAGATTAATTTCATAATCACCATATTGGATTGTTGTTGTACCTAGTACTTGCTTCGCAATATGAGCAACCATATTTTCTGTTAGTTTCATAATATCTTTATAATCAGCATACGCTTCGTATAATTCAATCATCGTAAACTCAGGATTATGGCGAGTTGATACACCCTCATTACGGAATACACGACCAATTTCATAAACTTTTTCTAACCCACCCACAATTAGGCGTTTTAAATGAAGTTCAATTGCGATACGCATATATAATTCCATATCTAACGCATTATGGTGCGTAATGAAAGGACGCGCAGAAGCTCCACCCGCAATTGCATGCATCATAGGTGTTTCCACTTCAAGATAACCGTTATCATCTAAGTATCTTCTCATTTCACGAATGATCTTACTGCGAGTAACGAATGTTTCACGGCTTTCCATACTTGTAATTAAATCTAAGTAACGTTGACGGTAGCGTTGTTCAACATCTTTTAATCCATGATATTTATCCGGTAATGGACGAAGAGATTTCGTTAATAGCGTAAAGCCCGTTGCTTTCACTGAAAGTTCTCCAACGTTCGTTTTGAATACTTTACCTTCAATACCTACTAAGTCACCTAAATCTGCCGTTTTAAATAATTCGTACTCTTCATCTCCAACGGCATCTTTACGAACATAAATTTGAACTTGTCCATGTAAATCTTGAATATGTGCAAATCCAGCTTTTCCTTTACCGCGTTTTGTCATAATACGACCAGCGATAGAAACAGAGATTTCCTTCTCTTCTAATTCTTCTTTAGAGAACTCCCCATATAAGCTTAATAAGTCATTTGTTGCATTTGTACGTTCAAATCGTTTACCGAACGGATCAATTCCTTGCTCACGTAAGTTATGTAGCTTTTCACGACGAACAAGCAATTGGTCATTTAATTCTTCGTGGTTCATGTTATCCATGGTATTGATATCACTCCAGCTCTATTAATTTTTACAATATATACAGTATAGCATTTTCTACTCAACTAGAAAAACTGCCAGCAACTAACTGGCAGCTCTTCTTTCTTTCACGTAATTATAGGAAGTGTATAGAAGAATGTCAATCTTCCCTATCTATTATTAACCAACGTGAATTGTTTGTTGTTTTGCTTCTACTTCTTCTACAAATGCACCTAGTACATTCGCAAGGTCTTCACGCGTATTACAAGCATTGATACCATTACGTACAGTTGCATTACCACGAATACCCTTTAAATACCAAGCTGCATGCTTTCTCATCTCTCTCACAGCGACATTTTCATTCTTTAAATCGATAAGACGATCTAGATGCAACATACATACGTCAATTTTCTCACGCACTGTTGGTTCCGGCATTAGTTCACCTGTCTCTAAATACTTTACCGTACGATAAATCATCCACGGATCTCCCAGAGCAGCGCGACCAATCATAACACCATCTACACCAATTTCATCAAGCATACGCTTTGCATCTTGTGGCGTTGCAACATCACCATTTCCGATAACCGGGATGTTTACAGCTCGCTTTACTTGTTTAATAATATCCCAATCCGCTTTTCCCTCATACATTTGTACTCGTGTACGTCCATGAACTGCTACCGCTTGTCCACCAGCACGTTCAACAGCTTTTGCGTTCTCGATTGCGAAAATATGATCCTCATCCCAACCAATACGCATTTTAACTGTAACTGGCTTTTCTACAGCATCTACAACTGCCGCTACCATTTCATATATTTTATTTGGATCTAAAAGCCACTTCGCTCCTGCATCACACTTAACGATTTTGGGTACCGGGCAACCCATATTAATATCAATGATGTCTGCTGTCGTATATTTATCTACGTATTTCGCAGCATCTACAAGGGTTTCTTTCTCACCACCAAAAATTTGTAAGCTTAATGGCTTTTCTCTCTCATCGATATATAACATATCTAATGTTCTTTTATTGTTCAGTAGTATTGCCTTATCACTTACCATTTCAGCACAAACTAGACCTGCACCGAATTCTTTTACTGTCAAACGGAATGCAGAGTTACACACTCCCGCCATCGGTGCTAATACAACTGGATTTTTCATCTCAATATTTGCGATCTTTAACACTCGACTTACTCCTTCCTTCATAGTCACTTTGGCATTAACTCATCTATCGAGACCTTTAATGCTTTAGCAACTTCCACTACAAAATCTTGGGAAGGCGATCGATTCCCTCTCTCAACTTCACCTAAAACAGATACAGATACCCCTAACTCTTTTGCAAAGCCTTCTTGCGTATAACCTTTTAGCTTTCGAAAAGCTCGAATGCGTCTTCCCCATTTTTCTGCTTCCATACCGTTACTCCCTCTCGCCTTTTCATTTCTTCTACTTGTGAACGTGAAATGTTTTGTTTTATATCTTGATTAATCTCTAACAACGGAACGATAACAAAAGCTCTTTCGAACATCCGCGGATGCGGAACAATAAGATTCTCTGCTTCAATATTTTCTTGATTATATAGCAAAATGTCAAGGTCGATAGTCCTCGGACCCCACCTAATTTCCCTTTTTCTTCCTAAATCATTCTCTACTCTTTGTGTAACCTTCAATAATTCTTGCGGTGATAAATTGGTAGAAATTTTTATAACTAAATTTAAAAAGCAACTTTGGTCAGTATAGCCAACTGGTTCTGTTTCATATACAGATGAAATATCGTTAACTTGGATATACGGGTTTTTGTTTAAAAACTGAATCGCTTCAGTTAAATACGTATAACGTTCTCCGATATTTGAACCTAATGCAATGTAAGCTATATTATTCATGGACGTTCTCTCGTAATTTCTACTGCTACAGCACGATAATGTCCCGGGATCGGTGGATCTGGTTTAATTACCTTTATCGTACATCTTGAAATACTCTCATATTGTTTCAATATATCTGTAGCAATATTTTCAGCAATACTCTCTACAAGCTTATACGTTCTATCTTCAACAACTTTCCTACATAATTCGAAAAGCTCTCCATAATTGACAGACTGCTCTAAGTCATCACTTTCTCCTGCCTGTTTCAAATCCAATTCCACCGTTAAGTCCACTTTAAATCTCTGGCCTAATTTATTTTCCTCTGGGAATACACCATGATAACCATAAAACTCCATATCATGAATATAAATTTTATCCAATTACTTTACCCCCTTACCAATCATTGCATCCATCATCTTAGCCATACGTGCCATTTCCTTCACATCATGAACACGAACAAACTCACAACCCTTTTCAATACCAAGACAAACGGTAGCTCCCGTTCCCTCAAGACGTTCCTCTACCGGTAAATCTAGCACGTGTCCAATAAAGGACTTTCTTGAAGTACCTAAGAGAACTGGGTAACCTAGTACGTTTAACTGTTCTAAATTACGCATCGCTTCTAAGTTTTGTTCAGGCGTTTTAGCAAAACCAATACCTGGGTCTAAAATAATATTCTCATCTCGCACGCCAGCATCTTTAGCAATTTTAATACTGTCATATAAATCAGCAATCATATCAGCTATTAAATTACGATAATTCATATTATCGCGATTATGCATTAAGATGATAGGCACATCATAATGAGCTGCAACTTCAGCGATTTTCGGTTCCGCCTTCGCTCCCCAAATATCATTAATAATATGAGCACCCGCTTCTATTGCTTGTTTTGCAACTTCAGCTTTATACGTATCGATAGAAATAGGCAATTGCACTTCTTTTGAAACTGCCTGAATCATCGGCACAACTCGTTTTATTTCTTCTTCCACTGATACCTTAGCAAAGCCCGGGCGAGTAGATTCTCCACCGATATCAATAATATGAGCACCCTCATCTCGCATTTCTTTTGCATGGCGCACCGCAGCCTCTACCTCGTTGTAACTCCCACCATCAGAAAACGAATCTGGCGTTACATTTAAAATCCCCATAATTAAAGTTTTTTCATTTAAGTTCAATGTATATTCGCCGCAGCGCAAATCATAATCCCACTTCAAACTACACATCTCCTCTTCGTAATTCATTTCTGCTCCACAATTTCTCTCTCTGCATTTCATAAAGATTCATAAACTTTTTTGTAACCATCCCTACTTTACCCGGGAAATCTCGCCCCTCTATACGATTAAGCGGAACAATTTCTTGAATCGAATTTGTTACGAAGACTTCATCAGCTGAAAGTAATTCTTCTTTTGTAAAGAAACCTTCCTTTACTTCTATACCTAGTTCTTCAGCAACTTTTATAATAAACGCACGAGTGATACCATTTAAAATCCCCGTTTTTAACGAAGGTGTATATAGAATATCACCTTTTACAAAAAAGAGATTCGAAACAATACCCTCTGCAACATAACCTGTTTCAGTAAGGAAAATACCTTCCTTATTCAAAACACTTCCAATTTCACGCTTTCCTAAAATGTTATTTAAATAATGATGAGACTTCAAACGAGACGCACCTTCTGGTGTATTTCGCACTTGCTTTAAAACAACCCCTTCTTTTTCCACTACATCTCCTGGGGCCGCTAAAGGTTTGATAAAAACAATAACAGACGGCTCTTCATACATTTCCGTTTGCAATCCAATTTCATCTATACCCGCTGATACATTAAAACGTACATAGGCATGCTCTAATTCATTCTTAACGAGTAAATTCTTCAAAATAAGCAGTACTTCATCTTTCGTCATTGTCCATTTAATTTGCAATGTATCCAGTGCACCTATTAAACGGTCATAATGATCATCCAACAAGAAAGGATGACCATTATAGATACGAAACGTCTCAAAAACTCCAAGACCATATAAATAACCATGGTCATACGGAGAAATTCTCGCTTCACTCGCTTCTACATACTTACCATTTACGTAAATTAACATGATGTCACACTTGGACTGTATTTACGAATGAAATTCTGCAACAACTCTTTCCCATGAGAAGTCATAATAGATTCCGGATGGAACTGTACACCTTCAATTGGTAAGGTTGTATGGCGAAGCCCCATAATTTCCCCTTCTTCAGTCCAAGATGTTACCTCTAAGCAATCAGGTAACGTTTCTTTCTTAACAATAAGTGAGTGATAGCGCGTCGCGGTAAATGGATTAGGAATATCCGAGAAAATCGTCTTTCCGTCATGATGCATAAGCGATGTTTTCCCATGCATCAATCGCTCTGCACGAACTACCTCCCCACCAAACACTTGTGCAATGGATTGATGCCCAAGACAAACCCCAAAAATCGGAATCTTTCCGGCAAAGTGTTGAATAACCTCCATACTAACGCCCGCTTCATTCGGACTACATGGACCTGGCGAAATCATTAAAAAGTCTGGTTTCATATTCTCAATATCTGAAATAGTCACTTCATCGTTACGTTTAACAACAAGCTCTTGTCCCAGTTCTCCAAGAAACTGCACTAAATTAAATGTAAAAGAATCATAATTATCAATCATTAATATCATTTCTCTCACCTAACCGTTTCTTCACTACATTCTTTTGCACGCCATAAAGCAATCGCCTTTTTTAACGACTCTTTATATTCATTTTCCGGATTTGAATCAATTACAATTCCCGCTCCTGCTTGTACATGCGCTTTTCCATCTCTAGCAAGAAGTGTTCTAATCACAATATTTAATTCCGTATCTCCAGAATAACCAATCCAACCAATTGAACCTGTATAAATCCCTCGGCGAACAGGTTCTAATTCTTCAATAATTTCCATCGTACGTATTTTCGGGGCACCAGTAATTGTTCCCCCAGGGAATACAGCCTTCACTAAATCAAAAGCATCTTTATCTTCTTCCACCTCACCACGCACATTAGAAACAATATGCATAACATGTGAGTATTTCTCAATTACCATAAATTCATCTACTTCTACAGTGCCATATTTACAAACACGCCCTAAATCATTTCGTTCTAAATCCACAAGCATGACGTGCTCTGCTCTTTCTTTTTCATTCTCAATTAATTCTCTTGCTAATTCTTCATCCTCTTGCTCATTCGCCCCTCTAGATCTTGTTCCGGCAATTGGTCTTGTACTTACTTCAGTTCCTTTTTTCTTAATTAGCAACTCTGGCGATCCACTAACAATTTGAAACTCCCCAAGCTCCAAGTAACCCATATATGGAGATGGATTAATTTCACGAAGACTTGTATAGATTTCTAGCGGGTGTGTTTGTAACGTTCTCTCTTGTCTTGTCGACAAGTTTACTTGGAACACATCACCAGCCCCAATATATTCTTGAATACATTCAACCGCCTTCATAAAGCTTTCTTCAGTAAAAGCAACTGCTTCGCTTTTCTTTTCAGGGCATGCAAATGGTATAGTCACTTCCGGCGCTTCTGTCGACCAAAGAATCTTCCATTCATTTAATCGCTCTTTTGCCTCTTCATGCTTATCTACATAATGCGTAATAATCCATAGTACTTTTTCTTCTTGATCATACACAAACACATCATCAAATAATAAAAAGAATATATCAGGTATATTAATGTCATCCTCTGCAAGAGAAGGGAGTTTTTCAATATAACGGATACAATCATAACTAAAGTAACCAATTGCACCACCTTGAAAAGGCGGGTACTCCGGATTATAGTCTGTTTTCCATCGCTCCATATATTCCTGCATTAGATCTAATGGGTTTCCTTGCTTTATTGTTTCCTTACCACTTTCGCTTATATGTAACGCTTCACCCTTTCCTCGGATTACCGCTACTGGGTTTAATCCCACAATGTTATAACGACCGCCACGTCCACTCTCTAACAAAATATGTTGCGGCTTATCCTTAGAAAGAAATTTATATTGCTTAAAGAAATCTAACTGATATGGAATAGAAAGCGCTAAAGATTTTCTTCGTTGCATATCAACACCCCGTCTTCTTTTATCCCACCCTCTTAGATTAACCACTTCAACTACATTCGTTATGTATATAGATCGGTTATACTCGAAGGCTAGTGAAAATAAATTAATTATACTACCTCTTATTTTACATGAAGTTTTCTAGTCATTCACTCTTTTCCTATTTCCAATCCAAAAAGAAAAAGCATCCTTTTTCAAGGATGCTTTTTCAATCACATATAATTAAGACTCAAATTGATAAAGTGGTGTACTTAAATAACGTTCACCGTTACTTGGGATAATAACAAGTACCTTTTTCCCTTTACCTAACTTTTTCGCAACTTCTGTCGCTGCATAAATAACTGCTCCTGAAGAGATGCCCACTAAAATACCTTCTTCTTTAGCCACTCTTCTTGCATATTCAAATGCTTGCTCTGTTTTTACTTGAACAATTTCATCATATACTTCTACATCCAATGTTTCTGGAACAAATCCCGCCCCAATTCCTTGGATTTTATGTGGACCTGGTTTCCCACCAGATAATACTGGTGAATCCGCAGGTTCTACTGCATAAATTTTAATATCTTTATACGCTTCCTTCAGTACTTCACCAGCACCAGTAATCGTTCCACCTGTACCAATACCTGCAATAAACGCATCTAATTGGTCACCCATTTGTTCAACAATTTCTGGACCTGTTGTTAAACGATGAATTTCTGGATTTGATTGATTTTTGAACTGTTGCGGTATAAAGTAGCCATGTTCTTTTGCTAATTCAGTCGCTTGACGAATTGCTCCGCCCATTCCTTCAGGCCCTGGAGTCAATACTAATTCAGCGCCATAAGCACGTAATAAATTACGACGTTCAACACTCATTGTTTCTGGCATTACTAAAATTGCCTTATATCCTTTAGCAGCTGCTACCATCGCTAAGCCAATTCCTGTGTTACCACTTGTTGGCTCAATGATTGTATCGCCCTCTTTTAATAATCCTTTTTTTTCAGCATCTTCAATCATAGCTAACGCAATACGATCTTTAACACTGCTCCCCGGATTCATAAATTCTAATTTCAAATATATATCTGCGCTATCTGATTCTACGATGCGGTTCAACTTAACGATCGGCGTTTTCCCGATTAATTCTGAAACTGATTGTGCCACTCGCATTCCTGTCACTCCTAACACCGAGTATTTTTATTGGTTTTATCTATATTTAGATTTTGTCAGAAAATTCCCTGTTTGTCAATCTATTTGGAGGATTGTTCCTCTTAATTCCCTTATTACAAATTCTCAATTAAATTTGTAATATCCTCTTTAGAAAACTTGTATCGTTCATTACAGAAATGACAATGAACTTCTGTTTCTTCTTCTTCTTCACGAATTTGCTCTAACTCTGTTTTACCTAAACTAATTAACACACTCTCAATACGTTCGCGTGAGCATGTACAATTAAATTGAACATCCATCGTTTCTAATACTTTTACTTTATCTTCTCCAAGAACTGCATACAGTAGCTCTTCTGGAGAAAGACCTTGTTCAATCAATGTTGATACAGGAGGGGTTTTTTGTAAACGATCTTCGATGAATGAAATTGTTTCTTCCTGTGCGCCCGGCATAATTTGAAGGATAAATCCACCTGCTGCTAATACGCTGTCATCTCCATTTACAAGAACACCGACACCAACAGAAGAAGGCGTCTGCTCAGAAACTGCAAAATAATACGTGAAGTCTTCCCCTAGTTCTCCCGAAACGATTGGAGATTGACCGATAAACGGCTCACGCATACCAATATCTTTAATTACTGTTATAAAGCCTTCTGTACCTACCGCTTGATATACACGTAATTTCCCTTGTTCCGTTCCTTCAAAGTCCACATGTGGATTTGTTACATAACCACGTACATCCCCATTTGCATGAGCATCTACTAAGATAGGACCAATCGGACCATTTCCTTCTACCTTAATTGTTAACTTTTGGTCACCTTTTAACATTGCGCCCATAATTGTACCCGCAGTTAAAGAACGACCAAGCGCTGCTGAAGCTGTTCTCCATGTATCATGACGTCTTTGCGCCTCACTTACTGTGTTTGTTGTGCGTACACTATACGCACGCACTTCTCCATCAAATGCTAATGCTTTTACTAAATAATCTTTCATACGTATTTATTCACCTTTCTCATGCTGTAAATTTGCATTACGCTCGTATAACATATATAAACCTTTTAATGTTAAAAATGGATCTACAACATCAATTACATTCGATTCTTCTGAAATTAATTTCGCCAATCCACCTGTTGCAATAACTTTCGGTTCTTGTTTAGCTTCCTCTTTCATACGCTTAACGATACCTTCCACTTGTCCAACATACCCATAAAGAATACCAGATTGCATGGCACTTACTGTATTCTTCCCAATAACACTGCTTGGTTTTGTAATTTCAATACGAGGAAGTTTTGCCGCTCTACTATATAAGGCCTCTGCTGAAATCATAATTCCTGGCGTAATAACTCCACCCATATAATGTTTTTCTTCGTTAATATAACAATATGTAGTAGCCGTACCAAAATCGACAATAATAAGCGGACTTCCATATAAGTGGATTCCTGCTACTGCATTTACAATTCGGTCCGCGCCTACTTCACGTGGATTTTCATATTTAATATTTAGCCCCGTTTTTATTCCAGGACCTACTACAAGCGGTTTAATTTTAAAATACTTTTCACACATGCGCTCTAAAGCAAACATAATTGGTGGTACGACTGAAGACACGATAATACCTTTCACATCTTCAAACGAAAGACCCTCATGCTCAAGCAACTGCTTTACAAGCATTCCATATTCATCTTCGGTCTTATGACGATCTGTTTCCATGCGCCAATGTTGACGAAGTTCCCCCTCTTCAAACACGCCTAGCACAGCATTTGTGTTCCCTACATCCAATACAAAAATCATATTCTCACCACTTATCTTATTTAATCTATATTTGTGCAGTATGTATAAAACTTATAAAAACATCATATCACACATACTTATATAATCAGCTTTTCTATCCTCATCATTTTACAAAAAGATGACTCTCTATTTCAATTTTTAATACCAGTTTTATTTAAATTCTTTTTCCACTTCACTTCGTTCCACAAATAAAAAAGGAGTGACTATCGTCACTCCTTCATCTCTTACTTATCTTCTGTATCTTCATCGTCCTTCTTCATGTTGATGTTTACTTTCACATCAGATGAAGATGTTGGACGTTCTGGTAATCTGCCGTAATCACATAAATGATTGATTTGCTCTGCATCTAACGTTTCTACTTCAAGTAACGTTTTCGCGATAAGATCTAGTTTATCACGATTTTCAGTAAGAATTTGTTTTGCACGAGCATAACAATCTTTCATAATCGTTTGCATTTCCACATCAATTTCGTGTGCAATTGCATCACTGTAGTTTTGTTCTGAATGGAAGTCTCTTCCTAAGAACACTTGACCACCTTGTGAGCTACCAAATTGCATTGGTCCAAGCTTATCACTCATACCAAATTCCGTAACCATACGTCTTGCAATGCCAGTCGCACGTTGGAAGTCATTGTGAGCACCTGTACTCACTTCACCAAATACAATCTCCTCAGCTACTCGACCACCAAGTAAACCAGTGATTTTATCAAGTAACTCTGGCTTTGTCATGAAGTAACGATCTTCTTTCGGAAGCATTACTGCATATCCACCAGCTTGACCACGAGGGACAATTGTTACTTTATGAACGACATCAGCTTCATCAAGAACAACACCAATTACAGTATGGCCCGCTTCATGGAAAGCAACGATATTACGTTCTTTTTCAGAGATAACACGACTTTTCTTAGCTGGACCTGCAATAACACGATCCGTTGCTTCATCAATGTCACTCATATCAATTTTCTTCTTATCTTGACGTGCAGCCACTAAAGCAGCTTCGTTTAATAAGTTTTCAAGATCGGCACCAGAGAATCCTGGCGTACGAGTTGCGATTGCTCTTAAGTTGATATTCTCATCAAGCGGTTTATTACGAGCATGTACTTTCAGTACAGCTTCACGGCCATTTACATCTGGACGATCTACTGTAATTTGACGGTCAAAACGACCTGGACGTAATAACGCTGGGTCAAGAATATCAGGACGGTTTGTCGCAGCGATGATAATAATACCTTCGTTTGCACCGAATCCATCCATTTCAACAAGTAATTGGTTCAACGTTTGCTCACGCTCATCATGGCCACCACCAAGACCTGCGCCACGTTGACGTCCTACCGCATCAATTTCATCAATGAAAATGATACAAGGAGCATTTTTCTTTGCGTTTTCGAATAAATCACGTACACGTGATGCACCGACACCGACGAACATCTCTACGAAATCAGAACCACTGATAGAGAAGAACGGAACGCCTGCCTCACCTGCAACAGCACGTGCTAGTAAAGTTTTACCTGTACCTGGAGGTCCTACTAATAGAACACCCTTCGGAATACGGGCTCCAACTTCAGCGAACTTACGAGGATCTTTCAAGAATTCAACTACCTCAACAAGCTCTTGTTTCTCTTCATCCGCTCCAGCAACATCTCTGAAACGAACTTTTTTCTTTTCGTCATTATATAACTTCGCCTTACTTTTCCCGAAGTTCATAACACGGCTACCGCCGCCCTGAGCTTGGTTTAATAAGAAGAAGAATAAAATGAAGATAATAACAAACGGAATGATAGAAGTAAAGAAGGTTACCCAAGCACTTGTTTCCTCTGCTGGTTGATACTTAACTTCAGCACCTTGCGCTTTGTCATTAATTTTCTTTTGTAATTCCTCAGTATTTGGTGCATAAGTAACAAATTGTTCTCCTTGGCTAGAGTTGTTAAATTGTCCTTTTACCTCAAATACACCATTTTTCGGTTGAAGTTGCACATTACGCACTTCACCTTTTTCTAGTTTAGTAATGAATTTATCGTAGCTAACTGATGTCGTTTTTTGTGTCGAACCATTAAAATAGCTCACGATTCCAATTACTACTAGGAATATCAGTAAATAAAAGATGGTATTACGGAAGATACGATTCATTCCTAACCTCCTCTCACGGCATAAGCACTATAGTAAATCGTAACATAGAAAAAATTTCCTATACAATTGTGACGCCTGTATTTAATTAATTTGAGTAAACGCTTGGTTTTAATACTCCTACATAAGGAAGATTACGGTACTGCTCTTTATAATCTAATCCATATCCTACAACAAATTCATGCGGTACAGTAAATCCAACATAATCCGCTTTCAAATCCACCTTACGGCCTGTCGGTTTATCTAATAACGTAACGATTTTTACAGACTTCGCTTTACGATATTTAAATAGGTCCACTAAGTAACTTAGCGTAAGACCGCTATCAATAATATCTTCAACGATTAAAATATCGCGACCTTCTACAGAAGTATCAAGGTCTTTTAAAATTTTCACTTCGCCTGTTGAAACAGTTGAGTGACCGTAACTAGATACAGCCATAAAATCCATTTCAAGATATGTATCTGTTCTCTTTAATAAATCTGCCATGAATGGCATTGCACCCTTTAGTACACCAATCGCAAGAGGTACTGTGTTTTTGTAATCCTCTGCAATAATTGCGCCTAATTCGAGCACCTTTTCTTGTATTTGCTCTTCAGAAATTAATACTTTTTCGATATCTTGATTCATCATTTCATTATCCTCCCGGAAGACTCCTTGCTTTTGTAGTGAATAATCACATATTTATCCTTCTTTGCCTTCTCTTTCGAGATAGCAAATGCAGATCGCTTCAACAAGGGTAACCAAATAATATTCCCACTTGCATCACAAACGACCGGCCATTCTTCTCTTTTTTCTCTTGGTACTTTCGCTTCGATAAAAATAGCTTTTATCTTTTTGGTGCCATTCATACCTTGTATTGACATGCGATCTCCATTTTCTCTAGAACGAATACGAAGTGGATATGATATATCATTATACTTAGCAACAAATACTGTTTCATTCATGTTACTTGGTATATCTTCGCTCACCTCTGTTACAAGTTTATCCCCGTTCGATAGCGTAATTGTCCCAGGCACTGATAAATCTTGTAAAAAAGGAGAAACAATTTCTTGTTTAAATCCAAAGCTACACTCCTCGTATGTGCGAACAATTTTTAAATCACCTGGGAAATCAAGTGAACCCGAAGGTTGTGTCCGCTTAAAAAACTCAATCACTTTGTCAATATGTATAGAGGAAAGAGAAGATGGAATCTTATATTCATAAAGATAGTTTAATATTAGTTGAATCCCTCTTCTTTGTAAAGGCATAGACATGGATTCAAAGGCAGGAATTGATAAGCTAATTTGTTTATCACTTTTTTTTGTAATTACTTTATTCATTTTCTCAAAAGCTAATTCCTGCAAATATGCCTCATCCTCTTGTATCTGCATGCTAAATTTTTGGAATTTCTCATGCACTTGTGAATTTTCTTCTTTCAAATGAGGAAGAACATATTTACGTAATCGATTCCTTGTATATACTTCCTTTTTATTACTCGGATCTATACGGGGAATTATTTTTAGCTTATTACAGTAATCAACAATTTCTTCCTTCGTTACTCCAAGTAACGGCCTAATTAAATACCCATTATGAAAAGGACGCTTCACCGCAATTCCTGCATACCCTTTCGGAGTACTCCCTCGTACAAGACGCATTAAAATCGTCTCCACTTGATCATCACCATGATGTCCAAGAGCTACATATCTCGCATCATATTTCTTCATTATTCTTTCCAAAAATGCATATCTGCATTCTCTAGCAGCAACCTGTGCATTCATCCCGTATTGCTGTTGATATTGCGACACATTAATCCTTATCGTTTCGCAAATAACTCCCAGTCCTTTACAAAGGTCCTGCACAAACTGTAAGTCCTCATGAGATTCATCACCTCTAAACATGTGATCCACATGTGCCACTACAATTTCAAACCGTTTTGCTGCTCTTTTTTCTAACAAATAATATAGAAGAGCCAAAGAATCAGGACCACCTGAAACACCTACAACAATTGTTGAACGTTCCTTTAATACATCATGCTGCTTTACAAAGTCATCTACCTTTTCAACAAATGTATCTTTCAACTTCGTAATCACCTTTCATTAAACAAGAACAGCAACGTTAGTTACCTTGTTTATAATGGTACAACTTTTACAAACATTGTGCAAAAAAAAGATATACAAAAATTACATTTTTATCTTACATCCTCCGTACATATTCACAAAAATAATAACATTATCTTTTAAAGAAAAAAAACCTAGGCATTTACCTAGGTTTTTAGAAATTTAGATGGGACAGGCTGCCCATAAAGGTCCGATTGGTGAAGGTTAATAATCAGCGGAAGATAAAGCCCCCCACTGATTAGGGTTTCACCTTATTGTGCCTGCACTCCTACAATTGGAATCGTAGCCCACTTCGGCATATTTTTCTTCACTTTCGCCACAACAATGGTCATATCGTCATTTATATAACCATCACAAGAGCGAATCACCTCTTCCATGATGATATCAGCAATTTCTTGCGGATCTTCGGTTTGTAACTCTTTAATTTTCCGCTTCATCCATAGTTCGTGATTCTCCACATGTTGTGCTCCCTCAAAAATCCCATCGCTCATCATAATAAGAATATCGCCCGTTTTTAATTGTTCACCCACTACATCAACTTCAACATCCTCAATAATCCCCATTGGTAGATTACTTGCCTCAATTTTCAAAATATTATTTGCGCGTTTAACAAAACTCGGCGTCGATCCAATCTTTAAAAATTTCGCATTCGCATCCCGCAAATCTACCATAGCTAAATCTAACGTCGTAAACATCTCTTCTGTTGTTCTTAAGGAAAGAATAGAATTGATAGACTTAATCGCTATTTCCTCATCAATGCCTGATTGAAGTATTTTTTGTAATAATTTTACCGTTTCTTTACTCTCCATATGAGCTCTTTGCCCATTTCCCATACCATCACTAATTGCAAGCGCATATTTACCAACACTTAAATCCATCATCGCGTAAGAATCACCCGAAACAAACCCACCGCCTTTTGCAGCTGTGGCCAAGCCCGTATCAAGAGAATACGTTTTTGCTGAACCAAATGATATTAAGCTATGGCCGTTCGGATAAGAAGATTTTTCTTCATGTTTAACAACAATGTTTTCCTTTAGAATATCAGAAAGCATCGGTGCAACTAACTTTTCACATTCCCCATGTTCATTAGATGCAACTGGAATCAACATTTCAATATCAATACTCCCTCTATCTAAACAATAAATATCAACATGCTCTATTTCTACACCAAAATCACGAAACGCTTGCAGAATCTGTTCTTCTTGTACTTGATGATTTTCTCGTTCCCTTTGTATCTCCTTAGCGAAATCTTCCATAACTTTTGATACACCTAATAGTTGCTCTGCTACTATTCTACGATTTTCCTTCATTTGTTTTCGTAATTTTTGCCCCTCATAAAAGTGATCTAATTCGCCCGCTACTAAATCCGTCACTTTCTTCCCTCTCACACAATGCTTGTCCCATTCACGAACTAACTTTCGATTATGCTGCAACGTCCCCTCTTCCGTTTCGCTCATTATTTGTTTCATATAATCATACGTTTTGTCGAAGTTAACTACCCAGCATTGGTCCTTTTTAAAGCATGTTTGACATGTTTTTGCAGTAATTGTACTTAAGAACAAATCTGCCTCTGTCTCTTTATCTTCCTCCTCGACATATCCATATACAGAAAAGCTATTAGATAAAGCAGCAAATACATTGGCAAATTGATTAATCTTATTCGCTGTAACATCACGCATCCTTCTTAAATACTGTTGTTGATCTTGCGAATGTTCCTGTGTGCCTGGCATAAATTTAGCAATACGATCCATAACAAGTTTCGGTGTTAATAAGAAGAAAGCAATCGCCACACCAGATTCAATTAAGGTTGTCACAATGTTTGTTTGCTTGTCTACATATAACGTAATCAAGCTCGTCCCAATTAATAAACCTAAACTAACACCTAAGCGCTTCCCTTCTTTTAATAAACCACCAAGCAACCCAGAAAAGGCTAACAGACTAAGTTGAGATAAGCTGGAGACATTGGCTAAACTTAATATTAATCCAGTTACAACCCCCACTGTAGATCCTGTAGCGGCCCCCGCGATAAATGCAAACACGAGCACTAAATACCTAGTAAAAATATGTTGAATAGAAGCATCATATACAAACCAATCCGTTGTACCCGTTAAAACAGATGCTAGTAATATAATTAAACAAACGATTTCTTCTGTCTCTAACGCTTGCTGTTTACCTTTTCTTTCTACTAAAAGCGGAACGCTTTGTAAAAATATCATAGTTAATACGAAGCTAAGCCCTGCCTCAATCGTACTAACTAGCAAATCGTACATGGTGACGGTTTGTTGTGCAAAATATACGACAACTAAATGTGCGGTTAATGCGGAGATAAATACTTGGAATGGAACAAGACCAACAGTTTTACGTGTAAATCGACTGAAGAAGATATTATAAATGAAGAAAGTAAAAATAGATGCAAAGGTAAAGAATAAATTATCTATCGAAACTGAAAGTGCGCCTCCCATTAGAGCCAAGAACGCGAGCGGCATTTTATCCCGCTTCATAACATAAACAGCAGCAAAAAACGGTAGTGCAAACGGTAAAATGTTTGTTAATATATATGCTCGTCCCAAAAGAAAACCAATAACAACAATAATAAATCCCCATCTAAAGAAAACTTGCTCAAACTTCATTCGCAACTTACTCGTCCACTTTACTGCTCCAAGCTGACTCTCATTCATTGCCAATGCACTTGTATTCATAGTATTCCTTCCTGCTTTAGGCATATTTTTAACACCACCTGCATAGTTTAATTACTGTCATTATAAAAGATGATTATTGGGATTTTTGTCAAAACAACAGTTTTCACTTTTATAATCGTTCGACTTTTTATTCGAAATAACTCTACATATATACACGGTATGTAATTTATCCTTAAATTTTTAATTGAACATTCAGAAAATATAGGGTGATTTTGTAGAAGCATTGTATGTCTTAATTTATTTAACAAAAAAAGATCATGCAAATTTGCATGATCTTTTTAGATGACCCGTACGGGATTCGAACCCGTGTTACCGCCGTGAAAGGGCGGTGTCTTAACCACTTGACCAACGGGCCGTTAAATGAAATATAGCGGCGGAGGGGATCGAACCCCCGACCTCACGGGTATGAACCGTACGCTCTAGCCAGCTGAGCTACACCGCCATGTCGTCTTATTTAACGGACAATTAGTATCTTACCTCAGATATAATTTAAAGTCAACATATCTTGAAAATTTTTTTAAAATATATTTTCACATATAAAAAAGCACCCCGAGCAATTGCCCTGGGCACCTCTCTATATGCTAAGAATTAAACGTTCTGATTATCCGCGACGTGCGCCACGGCCACCACGTTTAGATTCTGTGTTACGTTTTAAAGAAGTTAAGCGATCTTCGCTATCCTTTAAGAAACGTGCCATTTTTTGCTCGAATGTTTCTTTTGGAGCTCGGTCGTTACCGCCGCCACGGTTATCTCTGTTGAAAGAACGATTATTACGTTGTGGACGTCCAGAACGTTGTTGATCGCCACCGCGTTGGTATTCACCACGTGGACGATCTCCTTCTGTTTTTTCACGCTCTTTCGCTTTTTTAATAGATAGACCGATCTTACCATCTTTTTCAACGTTAATAACTTTTACTTCTACTTGGTCGCCCACTTTTAAGTGATCGTTAATATCTTTCACATAATTATCAGCAACTTCACTAATATGAACTAGACCCGTTAAGCCTTCTGGCAGCTCCACAAAAGCCCCAAAATTTGTAATACCTGTTACTTTACCCTGTAACTTGCTGCCTACCTCGATTGACATAAAAAAAATGCTCCTCCTTAGTGGTTAAAAAGTCAAATTTTACTTTATTATATATAATCCTAAAATATAGTGTCAATAAGACATACTCTACTTAGAAACAGGAAAAATTATCTCCCCTTTTCCAGAGAAGAAATAATCCCTTCTAGCAATCTTTAATACGTACTCTTCATCATTTAACTTTTGAACTTCGTCTTTTAGACTCTTTTCTTTATTCGTTAATGAATCCAGTTCTTTTTTCATGTCCTTAACTTTTGCTTCTTTTGCTCTAATGGAACTGTTTTGTTGATAAAACGTTACACTAATACTCGCAATAATTGTAAAAGCAAAGACAAGAAAAACCGCTAAACGGCGATAAAGTCGCTTCCTGTTCTCATCCGTTTGTATTATATGCTCTTTAACAGGATTTGGACTCTGTTTTTCGATTGTTCTTTGTCTCAGTTCCCTCATTTCCGAGGTCCCCCTAACTTCTTTTTTATACGCTCCCATAATTGGAAGATATGTCCCTTCAATTTTGCTACATATTGCAGGAACCCTACATGTTTCATTATAAAAAGTTTAACACGATTAGGGAGAAGTTTCCATATGAGCGAAGCAATAAATCGAACAGGCCAGAAAAAAACTTTCCATATGAAAAGTAATATCCAAATCACCATTTTCCATAACACATGTCCAATTGAAAGCAGTATACGAAATAAGAATAATATAAATGCAATAAATAGCTGCGCTATAATAATAACAGGTTTTATCATGAGTAGCTGTATAATTTGAACAAAAAAGTGTGTTGTTTGCACAAAAATATAGATGAGAAAATTTAACAGTCTCATATATACTGCCTTCAATAAGCTTTGATATGCCGCAAAACCACATAATAATGCTAAAAATACATATATACGTAGTTCAGCTTCATTTACAAGAAGCAATACATAAAAAACGAATAATGCTTGGACAATCCAAAATAGTATATCATGTATAAATACAAGCCAACGTTTACGTTCTTGACGCTTTAAAAATCGTTGGTAGGTATCTAAAGACGCTCCAATCCAAGCACCCATTCCAATCATTGAGAGCATCGTATACAACTGAATTGTTAGACTCATTTAAACAACTTACTAAAGAAGCCTTTAGTTTTATCCCCTTGATTCTCATCAATATACAGCATCTCATGAACTTTCCCTTTAATCGATACAATACCTTTTTCTACATCTAAATTTTTCATTTGCAAATTTTGACCACGAATTGTTAAAAAGCCCATTACAGTCTCAAGTAAAAACTCTTCGCTATCAAAACTCTCCACCTGCTTTACACCGGTAATATCAATTACGCGCCTGCCACGCATAATAATATCATGCTCTACAGAAACATTTTGTTGATTAGAAGACATAGGTGAGTAACCATTATTCACGTAAATCCCCCCATACATTTATACTAGCTAATAGTAATGTATGAAGAGATAATTGATTTTAGAACAAGCCTTCTTCAGCCTTTACTTTTTCTTCACGAACTAAGCTATACATATTTGCTGCATCTTCTTTTTTTGTCGTTTCTTTCAATTCGTTTATTTTTACAGTCACTATTTTTTGCCCAAAACGAATTGTTAATTCATCAGCTACTTTCACATCTGAACTCGCTTTTGCCACTTGACCATTAATTGATATTCTTCCTTGGTCAGCCACTTCTTTCGCTAATGTTCTTCTTTTAATTAAACGTGATACTTTTAAAAACTTATCTAGACGCATGTTAAATCCCCCCATTAACGCTCTGTTTGTTTTGCCTCTTCCCATAAAACATCTAACTGCTCTAATGATAAATCTTGCATCTCTTTATTCATTTCAGCTACCTTTGCTTCCATGAATAAGAAACGACCAACGAATTTCTCATTAGTTGAACGTAACGCCTCTTCTGGATCTATTTTATAATGACGAGCTATATTAACAAACACAAATAGTAAATCGCCAAATTCACCTAACATCTTCGCCTCATCCATGTTTGTAACTTCTTGTTGGAACTCTTGCCATTCTTCTAAGGCTTTCTCTATCATCGGTTGTACTTCAACCCAATCGAAACCAACCTTACCAGCTTTTTTCTGAATTTCATAAGCGCGTAGTAACTGTGGTAAACTCTTTGGAACTCCATTTAAAACAGATTCTTTCACGAATCCTTTTTCCTGTTTTTTAATTTCTTCCCAATTGGCAATTACTTCATCGGCATTATTTACATCCGTATTCCCGAATACATGCGGATGGCGACGAACCATTTTCTCAGATAAAGTTCGAATAATATCATCTATAGAGAACCAACCTTCGTCCTCTCCAATTTGGGCATGCAACATAACTTGTAATAATATATCACCCAGTTCTTCTACTAAGTGATCATCATCCTCTTCATCAATTGCTTCCAACACTTCATAAGCTTCCTCAATTAAATACTTCTTTAAAGATTGATGTGTTTGCTTTTTATCCCACGGACAACCATTTGGTCCACGAAGGTCTGCAATAATTTCTCTAAGCACATCAAACTGTTGATACAAGGACGCACGTTCCTGAACTGGTGGTACGTACACACTCGTTAAATTATTCAACTCGGTTTCATGATCTAACATGTACAACGGTACCTTTTTAACTTGTTCAAATGAAGTCCCTGCAGCTGTTACGATATACACATCGTAATCATCTGGTAGCATCTCCATTAATGTTAATTTCACATCTGATGCAACGAATGCGTCATAAACTTGGCAAAAGATTAAATGTTGACGTAATTCTAATTGTCCTCTTTCAAATGATGTGGCGTCAATTAATTGGAATCCTTCAATCGGATCAATCTTAAGACTTGCAAACATAGGGTCAAGGAAACTTTGTCCACCTTCAATTCGCACCTCAACATTCGCTACTTTGCCTTTTTCCAAAAGTAGCTGAACCGTCCTTTCCGCTACAAGCGGGTGCCCTGGAACGGCATAGATGATTTCTGTGCCTTCAGCTTGTTCTAGCAATGTATTCGCAATTGTTTCATATACAATTTCAAATGTATCATGTGCTTCATATATATTGTCAAAGGCTGTATATTGTATACCATCTTTCTCCAACTCTTCTATAACGGGATGTTCCTTCGTTCTAACAAACATGTGATCTGCTTCTTTTATTTTCCGATATACACTCATCGTTAACTGATCTAACTCACCAGCACCTAATCCTAAAATAGTAATGATTCCACTCACAACCTGCCACCTCTATCCACTCTTCTTCAATGAACCTTCTTTTTTCTCTTTTTTCATAACGGTTCCTATTTCCGCTTTTGTAAATACACGTAATTTTAAAATTAAAAACACATATGTTAATCCACCGATAGCTACACCTAACAACGCCTCAAGTGTCGCAATCCCTCTATGTTCTGTATCAATTACTAATCCAGACATTTGCAATACACGCATAAACATTATTAATACAAATCCCATACCGATACCACTAATAACTACACCTAACATATTCCGTTTATCAATAAGCGATTCCGATACAACTCGCATAAGTAATGCACTATTTAGCAAAGAAATTACAAGTAACGCAACTAGCGTTGCAATTGCAGCTCCCTTCACACCAAAATACGGCATTAACATATAGTTTAAAGCTAACTTTAAACAACCTCCAAATATAACGAATACCGCTGGCTGTAATGTTTGTCCTAACCCCTGCAAAATAGAAGCAGTTGTAATCGACAATGAACTAAATAAAATAGATAAAGATAAAATGGATAAAACATCTGATCCATCACTATTTTCAAACAACATAATATTCGTAGGTTGAATAATACAAGTTAATCCAACGGCCGCCGCAAATCCGATAACAAATGTTATTTTCATTGCTAACTTTACCTTTTCTCGAATAAAGGTAAGATCTCCTCTTTCCTTCGCCGCTGTAATAATTGGAATAAGCGACAACGAGAAAGAAGTTGTCACGACAGTACCTAATTGCATAAGTGGGATACTTCTGTCATAAACACCTTTTAATACCTTTGCACTTTCAGCTTGCTCTCCTGCCCCAATAAGTAAAGAATAGAAGGAAACAGAATCGGCCATTTGTATAAAAATAAGCACTAAGTTACTAACACAAATCGCCAGTCCTTGCCAAAACAGGATATTAATAATCCTCTTTTTTCCTTTAATTCTCTTTACACTTTTAAAGAATATGGAACGAAAGTCATGACGCATATAAAGTACAAGTACGATAATCCCAATCAATCCGCCTGCGATTGAGCCTAACATAGCACCTGCACCGACTGTATATAAATCAAATCCGTGAGCAATGAGGAATAGAGATAAAAATACAATAATAGAAACACGAATTGTTTGTTCTATCACTTGCGAAACAGCTGTTGGCATCATATTATTAAACCCCTGAAAATACCCTCTTGCTACAGCTAAAAACGGCATCAATATGAATGAAAATGAAATAACACGCAATAGCTTATCTAAGTGTATATCGCCCATGGCTGTTGCAATTGCTTCGGCACCAAAGAACAATGTAAAAAAGCCAATAAAACCAATCCCTAATAAAAACCAAAAAGATACACAAATAATTTCTTCTGCTTCTTGCTTTTTCCCTCGCTCTAATCGTTCCGCAACCATTTTTGAAATTATAATGGGGAACCCATAAGTGGCTAAAATTAAACAAAATCCATAAAACGGATAAATTTGTTGGTAAATATAAAAACCAATATCACCCGCTATATTTTGATATGGAATACGGTAAAAAGCGCTTAATACCTTTGTAACAAAACTTGCGATTGTTAATATAATAGCCCCACGCCAAAAGGCTTGATATTTCCTCGATTCCATACAAGAAAACTCCTTTTTCTGTTCTCACCCCTCGTATTATATCATAAAGAAAAGGACAAACTTCCTTACCTACACGAGTAATAATACGTTCGTGCAACGAAAAAAGGTAGCAAAGCGCTACCTTCATTCAATATACATATATCTCCGAATAATTGATTTCTCAAGAAGAAATATCATAATTAGGAAAGATTGCTACTTCTAAAATTCGATATAGCCTTATTGCTCCATTTGTTTCGCTAAAAAGCTTGCTGCTGTATTTACTGACTTATGCTCTATTTCACTTATAATAGCCTCTTTAGAGAAGATAATAACAGCCCCAATTGGATCCCCATTCGCAACAATTGGGCCAATTGTATAGGAATGAACTTTTTCTGTTACTCCATCAATAATTGAAATTTCGCTTTCATCTGTCATAATTACAGACTTACGTTCTTCCATTGTCTTCTCAATTAAATCGCCAACACTTTTATTTAAGTATTCTTTTTTAGATATGCCTGCTACTGCGATAATAGAATCACGATCGCATACAAGCACATTATGTCCTAAGCTATCGTATAAAGCTTCCGTATATTCTTTTGCAAAGTCACCTAATTCACTAATCGGAGAATATTTCTTCAAAATCACTTCTCCATCGCGATCAACAAATATTTCTAGTGGGTCTCCTTCTCGAATACGTAAAGTTCTACGAATTTCCTTCGGGATTACTACCCTGCCTAAATCATCAATTCGACGTACGATTCCAGTTGCTTTCATTCTAATGCTGCCTCACTTTCTACTGATGATCAAAGTGGTGAATTTACCTGTTCATGTAAAAATCACCAACTGTTAGACATAGTATTTTACACATTAGTTCTTCTATACACGTCGAATTGTATTTTTTTATCTTATATTAGGCATTTATGACTTCTTTTTTCACATCTGGTAGGCCTTTTAATAAATTTTCAGCAATTGTTAACCACTTCGATGTTTCTAAACCATTTGTTTTCATAACGATTTTCAATTGTGATCCTTCCATTCCTAGACCGATCATACGTCCAAAACTATTTCCAAGCATGAATAATTTTCCACCATCAATGTTTTGGCTTGCTTGTTCCGAAAACAGGATTGTTACTTCAAATTTATTTTGCTTAATTAATTCAATTTGTTCTTTCATTGCCAATACCTTAATATTTGCAATTTGTAATAAATAACCAACTTCTTGTGGATAATCACCAAATCTATCTATCATCTCTTCCTGCAGCTCTTCAATATCCTCAATTGCAGAAACACCTCTAAATTGTTTATACATCATAATTTTTTGTTTACTATCTGAAATATAAGCATCTGGTAAATATGCATCTACTTCCAAGTCGATTTCAACATTAACTGTATTTTCAACTCCATCTGTTCCTCTGCGCTGTTCAATCGCATCTTTTAGCATTTGAGAATATAGATCAAATCCGACAGAATCAATAAATCCATGTTGTTCTGCCCCTAACAAGTTACCCGCACCACGAATTGATAAATCCCTCATTGCAATCTTGAAACCAGATCCAAGCTCTGTGAACTCTTTAATTGCTTGTAGACGTCTCTCTGCAACTTCTGATAACACTTTATCACGTTTGTATGCAAAGTATGCATATGCAACGCGATTAGAACGCCCAACACGCCCACGAAGCTGATACAACTGTGATAGTCCCATACGGTCTGCATCAAATACAATTAACGTATTAACGTTCGGAATATCTACACCTGTTTCAATAATTGTTGTACTCACAAGAACATCATGCTGCCCCTCTAAAAACGATAGCATAACAGACTCTAATTCACCTTCATTCATTTTCCCATGTGCGTATGTTACACGAGCATCTGGAACTAACATTGAAATTTCATCTGCTTTTCTTTCAATATCCTCCACACGATTGTATAGGAAGTAAATCTGACCACCTCTTGCAAGCTCTCGTTCTATCGCTTCTCGCATTAACGCAGGATTATACTCCACTACATACGTTTGGACTGGGAAACGATTTTCTGGCGGTGTCTCAATAACAGATAAATCACGTACTCCAAGCATAGACATATGCAGTGTACGTGGAATTGGAGTTGCCGTTAATGTTAATACATCAACATTTGCTTTCAATTGTTTAATTTTTTCTTTATGCGTCACACCAAATCTTTGCTCTTCATCAATAATCAGAAGTCCCAAGTCTTTATAAGTAACATCTTTAGATAAAATACGATGCGTTCCGATTACAATATCTACCGTTCCATCCTTTAAACCCTTAATTGTTTCATTTTGTTGTTTTCGCGTGCGGAATCTACTTAGTAACCCAATATTAATCGGGTAATCTTGAAAACGCTCTCGAATTGTTTCATAGTGTTGTTGTGCAAGGATCGTTGTCGGCACTAAAATCGCAACTTGTTTTTCATCCATAATCGCCTTAAATGCCGCACGAATAGCTACTTCCGTCTTTCCATATCCTACATCACCACAAAGAAGCCTATCCATCGGACGTCCGCGTTCCATGTCCTTTTTAATCTCTTCAATAGAGCGTAATTGATCCTCTGTCTCTTGATATGGGAAAGAAGATTCAAATTCTTGTTGTTCTGCTGTATCTGGTGTATATGCATAACCCTTTGAAGCTTCGCGCTCAGCATATAGTTTAATTAGGTCATCCGCAATGTCTTGTACAGATTTTTCAACTTTCGTTTTGACCTTCTTCCAATCATTCCCGCCCAATTTATAAACTTTAGGATCCTTCCCTTCAGATCCTACATATTTTTGCACTTGGTCAATTTGTTCAATTGGAACGTATAACTTATCATTACCTTGATATTTAATATTCAAGTAATCTTTATGAACACCATTAATCTCTAATGTCTCAATACCTAAGAATTTACCTATACCATGATTTACATGAACTACATAATCTCCAACTTTTAATTCCGAATAACTTTTAATACGTTCAGCATTCGATAACTTTTGCTTACGTTGTGATTTTTTAACTTTCTTATGAAAAAGCTCTTTTTCAGTAATGACAACAAGCTTTTGCATTGGCATTTCAAATCCTGCATGTAAATCACCTACAGCAATTTGTAACCTTCCAGGCAATAATATATCTGTGCCCTCTACAATATCTGCCTCAATATCATAATCACTTAAAATATGTTGTAGTTTTTTTACACGTTCATCATCTGTGCCAAGCACAACAGTCGTAAAATGCCCTTCGCTCCATCTATCAATTTCAGTTTTCAACAACTGCATCTGCCCATGGAAGTCTTGCATTGTTTTACATGTCACATTCACAATGTTTTGCGGATGTGTATGTGCTATATGACGTAAGAATAACGTTAAATATACAAAACTTCTTTTTTTATGATGAAGAAATTCCTCAAACGAGTGGGAGAAAGATAAATCTTGAATAATTGTTCCCTCACCAAGAAGTGATATATACCATTCCGCCTCTTCTGTTTCAAGATGTGATGCTGTTTCTTGAATACGGGAAATCTCATCTAAAACCACAACACCATCTTCTGGTAAATAATCTATCAGACTAGCAGGTTCTTTATAGAAAATAGATAAATATTTAAACATCTGTTCTATACTTTGCCCATTTTTTAACATCTCAATTTCATGACTTACCGTCTCAAGCACTGTAGTCTTCAATTTATCATCGGAAAGTTTTTGCATGGTCTTGGTCAAGCCTTCCTCAAGATGCTTAATTCCCGATTTCAATTCTTCCTGCGAAAATAAAAACTCTGTTGCTGGACCAAATCTAACACTTTCCTTTTTATCTTGAGAGCGCTGTTCATCCACATCAAATAATCGAATAGAATCGACTTCTGTGTCGAAAAATTCAATACGAAATGGTAACTCTTCAGTTAGTGGATAAATATCTAATATTCCCCCGCGCAAACTAAATTCCCCAGGAGCCTCTACCATCGACTTACGCTCATAACCAATATGATGTAAAGTATGCAAGAATGTATCTAAATCAATCTCTTGCCCTAGATTGATTTCGATTTGCCTTTGCTTCCATAATTCTTTCATTGGTAAAAATCTGCGCAGTCCTGCAACTGGCGCTACAATAATCCCATTCTCTCCAGCAGCTAAACGGTTTAATACTTCAATACGTTGCGCCTTCAATTCAGGACTTGCAACACCAAGTTCTGATGCTATCAATTCATTCACTGGATATAGCCATACATCTTTTTCACCAAGTAACGCCACTAAATCTTCATGCACTTTTTGCGCTTGATATAAATTATGCGTCACAATAAGTTGTGATTTTTTTGTTTTTTTATATAAGGCCGCCATTAATAACGAACGAGAAGAGGTTGCCATACCTGATACAAGTTGCTCTTTTAAACCATCTTCTAATCCATTAATAACCGATTGGATCTCTTCATTTTTATAAAATTGTTCTAATAAACCTATCATTTTCAAAACCCCTCTCAACATAAAGAGCAAGCCACTATATTTTATGCAAATATTTTGGAAAAAGAAAACAGAAAAATGCTTTGGACACGCCAAAGCGACAACATTTTATTGCAGAAATTTTTCATATTCATAATACTCAGGATAAGATGCGAGCGTTTCTTGACACGATTCACAAATCGTTTTTATATATATATTTCCATTCTCATGAAAATGAATCATCTCTACTACTTCTTGCTCTGTTAGTTGAAATAAAACGTCGCTATATACTTTTTCTGCGGTAACGGAGCCTACATTACTCCCGCAATGTCTGCAATAATAATATCCTTCCATACTAGCCTCCTAAAAATCCAATTACCACTAGTATGGGTAAAAACTAAACAAAATATTCCAAACCATACCCTTAACTATTGAAAGTATTCATGATTTGAAGAAACGGTTTATTTAACCATTCTTCGCATGCATCTGCCGCTTTTTCAATAGAATGATTTACATCAGGAATTTCTTCAGATGTAAAGCGTCCTAATACGTAATCTACTACCTTCATTCCATTTTTCGGACGATCAATTCCCATACGGATACGTTGAAACTCTTGTGTTCCTAAATGTGAAATTGTTGATTTCACACCATTATGTCCACCAGCACTACCTTTCATACGAAGGCGTAATTTACCTACAGGGATGTCTAAATCATCGTACAGAACAACAAAGTCCTCTACATCAATTTTATAGTAATCCATAAGTGGACGAATACTTTCCCCAGATAAATTCATATATGTAAGTGGCTTTAGTAAGATTACTTTTTCTCCATTAACAAACCCTGCACCAAATACCCCTTTAAATTTTTGTTCGTTTAAAGAAATATTCCAACGCTTTGCAAGTTCATCAATCGCCATAAACCCAATATTATGCCTTGTTAATTCATATTCTCTACCCGGGTTCCCAAGTCCTACTATCAATTTCATTCTTGTACCACTACTTTCTTTTTTCGATACGAAAAGACGTAACCAATCTTGGTTACGTCTCATTCTATCCAATTAATTGAATAATACACTTACAGATTCTTCTTCGTATACACGAATGATCGCTTCTCCGATTAGTGGAGCAACTGAAAGTTCATGTACTTTGTCGATTTTCTTCTCTTCTGGTAATACGATAGAGTTTGTTACAACTAACTCTTTAATATTTGAGTTTTGGATACGTTCAATTGCTGGACCAGATAATACTGGGTGTGTACAGCAAGCATATACTTCAGAAGCACCGTTCTCAACAAGAGCGTTCGCTGCTAATGTAATTGTACCAGCTGTATCAATGATGTCATCAATTAAAATTGCTGTTTTACCTTCAATATTACCGATAATGTTCATTACCTCTGATACGTTCGGGCGAGGACGACGCTTATCAATAATAGCGATTGGCGCTTTTAGGCGATCTGCCATTTTTCTAGCACGAGTTACCCCACCGTGGTCAGGTGACACGATTACGATATCTTTAAGACCTTTTGTTTCAAAGTAATCTGAAAGAATTGGTACACCCATTAAGTGGTCGATTGGGATATCAAAGAACCCTTGAATTTGTGGAGCATGTAAATCTAGAGTGATTACACGAGTTGCACCTGCTGTTTCAAGCAAGTTTGCTACAAGTTTCGATGTAATTGGTTCACGAGAACGCGCTTTACGGTCTTGACGCGCATAACCATAATAAGGAATAACAATATTAATTGTTTTTGCAGATGCACGTTTTAATGCATCGATCATAATAAGTAATTCCATGATATGTTCGTTTACTGGGAAGCTTGTAGATTGAATAATGAATACATCGCAACCACGGATACTTTCTTCAATGTTAATTTGAACTTCTCCATCACTAAAACGATCAACAGAACATTTTCCTAGTCCTACTCCAATGTGCTTTGCAATTTGCTCAGCAAGTTCCTTATTAGAGTTTAAAGAGAATACTTTCAAATTAGAATTTAGATATTGAGTCGACATCTAGATTAACCCTCCACATTATGATTTTTTCTTATTCAGCAATTGATCAACATAGTCTTCTTTGTTAACTTGACGTGCACGTGCTACAGATAATGCTTTTGATGGAACATTCTCTGTAATTGTAGAGCCTGCTGCCACATAAGCACCATCTTCAACTGTTACAGGAGCAACAAGGTTTGAATTACATCCAATAAATACCCCGTTACCAATCACAGTTTTGAATTTATTCTTACCGTCATAGTTCACCGTAATTGAACCACAACCAAGATTCACGTCTTCTCCAACTTGTGCATCCCCGATATAACTTAAGTGTGAAGCTTTACTTCTATTACCAAAAACAGTTTTTTTGATTTCCACGAAGTTTCCAACGCGTACTTCATCTCCAATAACTGAATCTGGGCGAATGTGTGCAAATGGACCAACCGATACTTCTGTACCAAGCTTACTATCATGTACAGTAGATTGACGAATTGTCGTACGATCTCCAATTTCACTATCACGAATTACTGTATGTGGTCCAATTTCACAATCAGAACCAATTACAGTGTTCCCCTCAATAATTGTTCCTGGATGAAGAACTGTATCACTACCGATAATTGCATCAGCAGAAATATACGTGTTACTTGGATCAATAATTGTAACACCATTTACCATGTTCTTTCGGTTGATACGGTTTTTCATAATAATTTCCGCTTGCGATAGAGCGACTCTGTCGTTAACACCTAACGTTTCATCGAAGTGCTCTGTTTGATAAGCTGATACAATATGACCTTCATTTTTTAAAATCTCAATAACATCTGGCAGGTAATATTCACCTTGTACGTTATCATTTGAAACTTTAGAAAGTGAGGCGAATAAAGCTTTATTATCAAAACAATACGTACCTGTATTGATTTCTTTAATAGCTAATTCCTTCTCATTTGCATCCTTATGCTCAACAATCTTTTCAACATGACCATTCTCATTACGAACGATACGACCATATCCAGCAGGTTCTTCTATGTAAGCTGTTAGCACCGTCGCCATTGCCCCTGCTTCTTTATGTTGCTGAAGCAATGCTTCCATCGTTTCAGCAGTTATTAGCGGTGTATCACCACAAATAACTAAAGTTGTTCCTTCTTCATTTGCAAGTACACTTGCAGCTTGATCTACAGCATGCGCTGTACCCAGTTGTTCTGCTTGTAATGCAAACTCACTTATGTTTCCTAGCTGTTCTTGTACCATTTCAGCACCATGTCCTACGACTGTTACAAGTTTCTGCAATCCTAATTGAGATACTTGATCGACAACATGTTGTACCATAGGTTTTCCACATACAGGATGAAGCACTTTGTATAGCTTAGACTTCATACGTGTGCCCTTGCCTGCAGCTAGAATCACTGCAAATCTGTTTGACATATAGACCCTCCATCGCAACCTATTTATCCATTAACGATATTATCCTAAATCATCATATATTTCAAGAAACACATTTTAACTATTAAATTTTACCATAATTCTTATAAGATGTTTTACTCTTTAGTATCTTTTTTAAGAAATAAGCTATACTATTTAAAATGATTTTGAAAAAATTAGAAGTTTTCCTCTTTGTTTTGTTAAATTTAGAATTTTCCGAACTATAAATATATATAAACACAAAAAAACAAACTCCTGTAAATGCTTACAGGAGTTTGTTGCAAAATTATAGGGCTTTCTTTAAAAAGCCCTTGTCATTCGAATTTTACGAAGCGCCCGCTTCTTCAAACTCAACCTCTTCTAACTCGCCTAAACGGTGATACTCTGTTAAAACCGCATCTTGAATTTTAGAGCGTGTATTAGAATTAATTGGATGTGCAATGTCACGGAATTCTCCATCCGGAGTACGTTTACTTGGCATTGCTACAAATAATCCATTATTACCATCAATTACACGAATATCATGAACAACAAATTCATGGTCTAGAGTAATAGAGGCAATTGCTCTCATGCGGCCTTCTGTGTTTACGCGGCGTAATCTTACGTCAGTCACTTCCATCTTGTGTTCACCACCCTTTTCTAAATAAGCGATATATTTGTATAAATTCCACAAAATTTCTATTTTCCCTTTAATTTTTTAAAAATTTTTAAGATAAAAATTTTTAATGTAATTGAATATAGAGATTAGTGGACGTTATCGCTTACAAAGAATCACTTAACTAGGGCAATTACTTCGATTTCAACTGAAACATCTTTCGGTAATTTTGCTACTTGTACACAAGAACGAGCTGGCTTATGAGTAGAGAAATAAGAGCCATATACTTCATTAACAGCATTAAAATCATCCATATCTTTTAAGAATACTGTTGTTTTTACTACTGTATCAAATGAAGCACCCGCTTCTTCTAATACTGCTTGTAAATTTTGAAACACTTGCTCTGTTTGTACTGTCACGTCTCCTGCTACAAGCTCTCCACCTGCAGTTAACGGAATTTGTCCTGAGCTATAAAACATATTATTTACAATAATCCCTTGTGAATATGGTCCAATAGCTTGTGGTGCATTGTTTGTTTGAACAACTTTCATTTTTTTCACCCTTTTATTATTTATTTTTACTCTTTAAAAATAGTGCACGAAAAGCAGTTTGTCCATCTATTTTATAATTTATAAATAGAATAAAAAAAAGATAAAGCTATCTGCTTTACCTTTTTACTCAGCCTCTACAAGCCCTTCCTCAAATGGTGCCAGTGAATAATTTCCCTTTTCCACTTGAATCGCTTTTTCCTTCACATCAACTTCTGAAAGACGAATTAATGATACAAAATTATTAATTAATCTTTCTTCAATATCCGTGGATTCTACTAATACACCAATACCAACAACATTAGCCTTAAACTCTTCTAACATACTTATCATACCTTGAATTGTCCCGCCAGCTTTCATGAAGTCATCAATAATTAAAACATTTGATCCTTCTGGAAGGCTACGCTTTGCTAACGTCATTGTTTGAATTCGCTTAGAAGAACCTGATACATAGTTAATACTAACTGTTGGTCCCTCTGTTACCTTATTGTCTTTCCTTGCAATTACTACCGGTACATCTAAATAATTTGCCACTGCATAAGCAAGTGGAATCCCCTTTGTTGCCACTGTCATAACCGCATCAATTGGTTGCCTAGCAAAAACAGAAGCAAACAAACGACCTGCGCCGTTAATATGACGAGGATTACTTAAAAGATCTGTCATATATAAGTAACCACCAGGCAAAATACGATCTGGATTTTCAAATAAGCTACAAAGCTCATCAATAATTAGATCTGCCTCTTCCTCACTTATATATGGTATATATTTCACTCCTCCTGCTGCTCCTGGTATCGTTTGCAATGTGCCGACCCCTTGTTGTTCAAACGTTTGCTTAATAATAACTAAATCTTCACTAATAGAAGACTTAGCTGATTGATACCTTTCAGCAAAAAAAGTGAGAGAAACTAGCTGACGAGGGTTTTGTAACAAGTAATAAGTCATATCAACTAACCTTGTACTTCGTCTAATTTTCATACTCTCACCTCAAATCACGAATATTCTAAACAAATCATAACGTATTATACGTCTTTATTCAAGCGTTTCTCGCTCTCCCAATAAACGTACTGCGTATACTTGTTCGCAAAATCCTTTTAACCCGTTATATATACGATGCATTCGCGAATCATGGTGCACAAGGCCAAATACGGTTGGGCCACTTCCACTCATTAATACGGCATCCGCTCCAAATCGCTTCATCTGTGCCTTAATACGTGCAACTTCAGGGTGCATCGCAAACGTTACATCTTCTAAAACGTTACCAACAGTATCACAAATCCCTTTGTAGTCCCCAGCATTTATGACATCAACCATTTTATCTACATTTGGATGTGTAACTCGATTTAATTTTAAATTTCCATACACATCAGCAGTAGATACACCAATATGTGGTTTTGCTAAAATAACCCAACAAGAAGGCGGAGTTTTTATATGCTCAATTTGCTCTCCTCTTCCAGTGGCAATTGCTGTTCCACCATATACGCAAAACGATACATCTGACCCAATTTCTGCGCCAAGCTCTGCTAACTGGTCAATTGTAAGCCCTAAATTCCATAATTTATTAAGACCACGTAATGTCGCTGCTGCATCACTACTTCCACCCGCTAATCCAGCTGCTACTGGAATCGTTTTTTCAATAGTAATAGATACGCCTTTTTTCACATTAAACTTCTCTTTTAATAATTTCGCTGCTTGATAAGCTAAATTCCTTTGGTCGTCTGGGACATACCGATTATGGGATAAAATTTCAATACGGTCTTCTGCTAATTCCATTAGTTCTAAACGATCCGCTAAATCAATTGTTGTCATAATCATTTTCACTTCATGATATCCGTCTTGTCTTTTTCCCAGTACATCTAACGACAGATTAATCTTTGCTGGTGCTTTCACTAGTAGCTTCAATCTATTCACCCACTCTATGTACTCAATCTTTTATCGTTTATTTTACCATAAATTTATAGTAAGACGATGACACTTCCCTAATTATAACGAAAAGCATTCAGAATGAAACTACTTATGTAAAATGATGGCACCTTTTATAGTACAAAAAGCCGAGGAATCACTCCTCGGCTACCGTAGCATAGAAAGTATCTTACAACTACTGGTTTTGTTTCATTAATTGCTGTTCTGCAATTTCTATAGCGCGTTTCACCATGTTACCAGCATCTTTCGCACGAATTCCGCCCCAGCCTTCTTTCTGAACAACATCATAAAAGCCTAGCTCTTTTGCAAGCTCTTCTTTAAATTGATTTGACATGACACCTCTTCGTCTACTCAATGGAAAGTCCCTCCTTATTTTGCTACGGTATAATTAGTATGCAAAATAATATAGCTTTTCATTTGTGGGAATATATGTAACGATACATAAATTATAAAATCACTTCATTATGAGGGTCACCATAAAATGTTAACTCTACTGTCTCTGTTAAAACATCCGCATAGCTATACGATACACGTTGCAACGCATCTTCTTGCTGATCCAGTTGTACAACAAAAACAGAACGGTACGTTTCTGCAAGTACACCTGATTGTTCTACAGTCTTTCTTCTCCCACTATTTGCCTTTAACATCAGTCTCTGTCCAAGATGGTGATCTAATTCGCTTTTAATTTCATCTAAACGTTTTGACATATACTTCGTTACACCTCGCTGTAATTTAGATTGAACACTTAAAACACGATATATCTATCCCAATTATTAACCGCAACTCACAGACAATATCATTATAAAAGCATCATGCGTTCGAATAGATAGAAGAAATACTATATTGTAAAAGTATCATTATGTAGTCTGTACGTTCTTGTCTCTTTTTATCCAAGCTGATTTAAATCCTTTCCATACAAAAAAGCAAGATACATATGTACCTTGCTTATTCTTCATAATGTTGAAAGGGTAATCCAGTTCGTAAAATCCCCCTCGTCTCAATCCCGCCAAGTCCCTTTTCGCCAGTAATCGTATTACGTACAACATCCCATACGTTGACTCTCTCCATAAATGACGTAAAACTAATTTTACCAACCACATATACAGGATCTAGCGCGTGAATATTAATTCTAGATGGTGAACTAGCAAAATTAGCACCTGCTCGAATTAATGCTTCAAAGTGTGATTGACATGCTCCAGCAAAAATAACGAGTTGATCCAATGATGGATATTTTTTTCGCACTTCTCGAACAGCCTGTACAAAATGTCTTGAATGCCTATATGCTGCTAAATCTCCCTTTACCCCTTTGGATTTTGTATACGCATCGTGCCCTGTAATAACTAAAATGTCCGGGCGAAAATGATCTATTAAATCTACTACCTTTTCATGCATCTCTGTTTCTTTACAATGAATACCTTGTACAGGAACACCAATTTTATTATATAAGTCTAGGCACTTGCGCAAATATAACGGGTCTCCATCTATGTGCAATACACGTCCTGGCATTTGAAAATAATTCACCTCACTTGTATATCCACCGGTTGAAGTATGTTCATGCCTTTGTTTCATTAATACATAATCTTGTTGAAACAAACGATACGTACGCTCCATTGTTTCTTTCTCACGCTTCGCTCTTTTTTTATGTTCTCGTTGATCTATACTAATTAAGTCTTCAAGTGGCGCATCCGCCACCAATCTAATTTCCTCTCCAAACAATATAGCTATCTCGCCTTTTATTTCTATAATACGAAAAAGGATATCCCTATTATGAGAATATCGTTCCACTAATTCTCCAACATGTAAAGCCATTCTCCTACCTCCAAACTCGTTAGGCCATCTTACCTGTTTTTAAAGTATGAATTTAGGAGAGGAAAGGTGACAAAAGGGACAGTTCAAGTTGAACTGTCCCTTTTATATCCTTATGACAATTTATGAAGAACTAATGCATTACTTAATGTTGCAAACTCTTCAATAGATAGCGTTTCGCCTCTTCGTTTTGGATCAATTTCTACTTCTGTTAAAATTCGATCTAACAGCTCTTTATCTTTCGGGAAACCATTTAAATTATTTGATAAATTATTCATTAAAGTTTTACGACGCTGTGCAAAACTTGCTCGTACTACTTCAAAGAAGAAATTCTCATCTGTTACTTCTACAACTGGTTTCGGACGTTTTAGAAGACGGATAATTGCAGAATCAACATTTGGTTGTGGTACAAACACTGTACGTGGTACAGTCATAACTGTTTCTACCTCTGTATAATACTGAATAGCAATTGATAAAGAACCATACTCTTTCGTTCCAGGTTTAGCAGCTAAACGATCCCCAACTTCTTTTTGCATCATAACAACAAATCCACGAACCGGTAATTTCTCTTCCAGCAATTTAAATAAAATTGGCGTTGTAATATAGTATGGTAAGTTAGCTACTACCATTACATCTTGCCCTTCCTCAAATTGCTCACTAAACACCTCATGTACATCTGCCTTTAGTACATCTTTATTTATAACTGTAACGTTGCTATATGGAGCTAATGTCTCATCTAAAATCGGTAACAATCTCTGATCAATTTCAAAAGCTACTACTTTTTTAGCACGCTTCGCTAATTGTTCTGTTAACGCACCGATACCTGGTCCAATTTCAATTGCACCACTTTCTGAACCAATTTCAGCGTGATCAACGATACGATTTAATACATTCGTATCAATTAAAAAATTTTGTCCTAAACTCTTTTTGAATGAAAATCCATACTTTTCAACAATGTCTTTCGTACGATTTGGCGTTGCGATATCCTTCATTTTCTTTCCTCCTGTATGACTTGCTTATAAGCTTCTGCAAACGATTCTTTTGAAACTTGAAACATTTGTAAACGTTTATGTAACTGTTTTGCATTTGTATAACCAATCTTTAATAGCTTACCCATTCTTTCTCTGCGACTCTTTGCCATTTCTCCGCCCACTAAGCCTGCATCGACTAGATCACTCCAACTAATTTCACTTGTGTAAGCTTCCATTTCTTCATGTATATTCTCTAAAGCACGGCGAATTGATTCATTAGAAGCATGTTCAATTCCGACGCCTTTTTTCCTTTTAGCAAGTGCTTCTTCCTTCGGTAAAAAAGCATGTTTACATCCCGGAACCTTATCAGAAATAATTTTTCGAATACGCTCTCCAGGATAATCCGGATCTGTGAAAATAATAACGCCTCTTTTTTGCAGCGCTAATTTAACTTGCTCAATAACATGATCACCGATTGCTGAACCGTTCGTTTCAATTGTATCCGCATCAACAGCACGCTTAATCGCAACTGTATCATCTTTACCTTCTACAACGATAATCTCTTTAATTTTCATGCTTGCCTCCACACTCGTTTCGTCTCTACTTAGTAAAACAAAAAAATGACGACTTTTCCATTATTATTTTCCCCATTCTTACATTTTAAAAATAGAATGTCCAAAACTTTGTTCTCTCTCCTTATTGTAACACTCTCTCATTCGACCCTATTTTTCACAAAAATAAAAAAGAATGGGTTCTCCCACTCCTTTTTATTCAACACCAAATAAAGCTTTTGCATTTTTTGTTGTTATTTCTGCTACATCCTCATAAGAAATTCCTTTTAAGCTCGCAATTTCTTCTGCTACAAGTTTTACATAGCTCGGTTCATTTCGTTTCCCTCGAAATGGATGTGGTGTTAAATATGGACAATCCGTCTCGATTAACAATTTTTCTAATGGAATCTCTGCAGCAACTTCTTTCGGTTTCTTAGCATTCTTAAATGTAACCGGTCCGCCTAATGAAATTAAAAAGTTCATATCTACACATCGCTGCGCTACTTCTACGCTGCCGCTAAAGCAATGCATAATACCTCCCACTTCAGCCGCATTCTCTTCTTCCAGAATATCAACAATATCTTGAGTTGCATCGCGGTTATGTATAATAATCGGCAATTTTACCTTTTTTGCTAATGTAATTTGTTTACGGAATACTTCCTTCTGTATTTCTTTTGGAGACTTATCCCAGTGATAATCTAAGCCCATTTCTCCAAGGGCAACGACTTTAGGATGGGAAGCAAGTTCTTCTAACCACGCTAAATGCTCTTCTGTCATGTCGATTGCATCAACTGGATGCCATCCAACCGCAGCGTAAATAAAATCATAGGCTTCGGCTAATTCAATCGCCTTTTTTATCGTTACTTCATCAAAACCAACAACAACTGTATAAGCAACTCCCGCTTCTTTCATTCGTGCAATAACTTCTTGCAAATCTTCTTCAAATTGCTCTGCATTCAAATGTGAATGTGTATCAAACAACATAATGCATAACTCCTTTTATATTGAAATCAAATTTATTCTACACAAATAAACTCTTTAATAACTTAACGATAACAATACTACAATCTTAATGCAAAAATAGAGAATGTAAAAAGAAAAAAGACGCTTCACACATGTTACACGTGAAACATCTCTTTTCTTGTCTTAATTACTTGATTTTTGTACCATTTGGTAATTTTTGGTCTATTGATACTAATGACAATACGCCATTCTCTTCACCCGCTAAAATCATACCTTGTGATAATTCACCGCGTAATTTTACAGGTTTTAAGTTTGTTACACAAATAACCTTTTTACCTTTTAGTTCTTCTGGCGAATAGAATTTTGCAATCCCAGAAACGACTTGACGCTTTTCCGTGCCTAAGTCTAGCTGGATTTTCAACAACTTATCTGCTTTTTTCACAGGTTCAGCAGATAGTACTTCTGCTACGCGTAATTCTACTTTAAAGAAATCATCAATTGTAATTTCTTCTGCCTTCGGTTCTTCTTCTTTTTTCTCTTCTATTTTAGGAGCAGAGCTTTTCATTTGTTCCTTAATGTACTCTACTTCCACTTCCATTTCTAAGCGAGGGAAAATTGGGTTTCCTTTTTCTACTTTTGTTCCAGCTGGAATACAGCCAATTGTAGATAGGCTTTCCCAAGATTTATGTGCTTCATCAGTAAGACCAAGCTGAGCGAACATCTTGCTTGGTGCTACTGTTAAGAATGGCATAAGCATAATACCTGTTTGACGAAGTACTTCTGCTAAATGAGCCATTACAGAAGCTAACTTTTCACGATCACTCTCATCTTTTGCTAATACCCATGGTTGTGTTTCATCGATATATTTATTCGTACGGCTAACCAATTGCCAAATTGAACTTAGCGCTACAGAGAATTCCATATTCTCCATTGCCTCTTCTACTTTTTTCAATGTATCTTTTGCAAACGTTACTAATGTTTCATCAAATTCCGTTACATTTGCTTTAAATGCAGGGATTTCCCCGTTAAAGTACTTATCAATCATAGCTACTGTACGATTTAATAAGTTACCTAAGTCATTTGCTAGATCGAAATTAATACGCTCAACAAATCCTTCTGGTGTGAATACACCATCAGATCCGAATGGAACTTCACGAAGTAAGTAATAACGTAATGCATCTAATCCATAACGATCGATTAATGTAACTGGATCTACTACGTTTCCTTTTGACTTACTCATCTTTCCATCCTTCATTAAAATCCAACCGTGAGCAAAGACTTTTTTCGGAAGAGGTAAATCTAATGCCATTAAAATGATTGGCCAATAAATTGTATGGAAACGAACGATTTCTTTTCCAACTAAATGCACGTCTGCTGGCCAGAATTTCTTATACATCTCTTCATTTTCTGTTCCATAACCTAATGCTGTAATGTAGTTAGATAATGCGTCAACCCATACGTAAATAACGTGTTTCGGATTACCTGGAACACGAACTCCCCAGTCAAATGAAGTACGAGAAACTGCTAAATCTTCTAAGCCTGGTTTAATGAAGTTATTAATCATTTCATTCTTACGAGACTCTGGCTGAATGAAATGTGGATTATCTTCATAGAATTTTAATAGTCTGTCGACATATTTACCCATTCTAAAGAAATATGATTCTTCACGAACAAGTTCTACATCATGACCACTATCTGGACTTTTTCCTCCAACTACTTTGTCACCTTCCATAATTGGATCTACTAATTGATGCTCCGTATAGAATGTCTCATCTTGTACAGAATACCAACCTTCATATTCATCAAGATAAATATCACCTTGATCTACTAGTTGCTTGAAGATTTTTTCAACAACGTCTTTATGACGATCTTCAGTTGTACGAATAAAATCATCATAAGAGATATCCATCTTCTCCCAAAGTTCTTTAATTCCTGCAACGATATTATCCACATATGCTTGTGGTGTAATATTTAATTCTTCTGCTTTTTTTTGGATCTTCTGTCCATGCTCATCAGTTCCTGTTAAATAATGAACATTGTATCCTTGCATACGCTTATATCGTGCCATTGCATCTCCTGCTACTGTCGTATAAGCATGTCCAATGTGTAATTTTCCACTTGGATAATAAATTGGGGTAGTAATATAAAAGGATTTTTTTTCCTCTGTCATTGTTTTGGACCTCCCGGATAACCTCATATGTATTTATAAATAGTATATCAAAAACTTATATATAAAGTGAAACTTTAATCTGTGGGGGTGTTCACTCACGCGGATTATTAGCCCGCACCAATCGGGCTTTTATAAGCAGCTCGACTCCCACTTAACTTCTTTGCTCCAGTCAAATTTTGAATTTGGAATCTTACTGCTCGGCAAATAGCAGGATAAAAACGAGTTAATGACTAGTATCTTTATCATCTATTACTCATATTTCAAGAAAATATACAATCGTCACTCGAAGTTTATAATTTTTTCAGAAAATAAAGTGAAATAATAGTAGAAATTACTCCCATTCTATTATATATAAGAAGTAAGAACTCTATAAATCTTTTTAAAAAATATAGAATTAAAGAATTGACGGAAATGTAAATGATTGGTATCATATGTCCATAGGGTATTTTGTCGAAAAATGACGAATCTAAAAATAGACTCGAAACTTATAAACTATTTCTTTAGGAGGAAAAGAATTATGAAATCTACTGGTATCGTTCGTAAAGTTGATGAATTAGGTCGTGTAGTAATTCCAATCGAATTACGCCGTACGTTAGGTATTGCAGAAAAGGATGCACTTGAAATCTATGTTGATGACGAGAAAATCATCTTAAAAAAATATAAACCAAACATGACTTGCCAAGTAACTGGTGAAGTATCTGATGGTAACCTATCTTTAGCTGAAGGTAAAATTATCTTAAGCAAAGAAGGCGCTGAGCAAATCTTAAACGAACTTCAAGATTATATCGAAACAGCAAAATAAGCTTCTCAATTATGAGAAGCTTATTTTTTATCGACATGATAGATTTGATATACATCGCGTTTCGACAAATCTCGATCTTTAGCGACTGTTTTTATCGCCTCTTTTGAATTCATACCTTTTTCATTTATATAATGTTCAATATGATTATATACTGAAATAGATTCCCACCATTGTTCTTCTGGGGCAGGTTCTTCCGTTGAACCAGCTACTAAAATACAAAACTCGCCACGAACTTCATTTTGTTTCGTCCACTCAATTGCTTCTTCGATTGTCCCTCGAATAAATTCCTCAAATTTTTTCGTTAACTCTCGACATAATACAATTTCTCTATTTCCCAACACTTCTTGCATCGAGATTAAAGTATCATCTAAACGATGAGGTGCTTCATAAAACATTATTGTAGGTTGTACATAACGAAGCTTCTCTAACTCCATTTTTCTTTCTTTTTTATTTCTTTTTAAAAATCCATAGAAATAAAACTGTTTTGTTTCAAGACCTGATGCAATTAATGCTGTAAGTGCTGCATTTGCCCCAGGAAGCGGGATAACATGATACTGTTCCGCTACAGCCTCTACAACAATATCGTAACCAGGGTCTGAAATACACGGCATACCAGCATCACTCACAATGGCTACAGTCTTACCATCTGCTAACTTATCTAAAATTTTTCGTCCACTTACTTCTTTGTTATGTTCATGGTAACTCATCACAGGTGTTTCAATTTCAAAATAATTACAAAGCTTCTTCGTTTGCCTTGTATCCTCCGCTGCAATAACATCTACTTCTTTTAAAATTCGAATTGCACGAAATGTCATATCCTCTAAATTTCCAATTGGAGTTGGTACTAAATATAATACTCCCTTTTCATTTTGCTGAAAGCTTTTTTGTTGCCACATATGGTTCTCCTTTTTGCATATATTCTTCTTTTTGTTTTCTATTTAATTGTTTAAAATAATACTCTGCTTGCATAGCTGTACGCTTATCCTCATGGTCTTCTACGTATTTTAAAACAACAGGAAGTCTAGCACGTGTATACCTAGCCCCTTTCCCGCTATTATGGGTCTGAATCCGCTTCTCTATATGATTTGTATATCCAGCATAATAACTTCCATCAGAGCACTCCACTACATAAAAACAATGCTTATTCTTCTCCATATAAAATTGAACGAATCTCCTTTGTATATTCATTATTTTCTTCATATACAAAAAGAGGTGGCAATATTTTTAAATCTGCATTTCCGTCCTTAATTCCTTCAATTAGCAATGTATTCGCTTCTTTTCCTGCCTTAGGATAAACAAATCGTACACGTTTTGGTTCAATTTTGTATTTACGCATTAATGTAACAATGTCTAGTAAACGACCTGGACGATGTACAAATGCCACTTTCCCCCCCTGTTTTACTAGCTGACTGCTTGCAGATACAACATCCTCTAATGTACACATAATTTCATGACGAGCTATTGCTAAATGTTCATTCATATTTTTCTCAGAAGTTGCAGGTGTTTGAAAATACGGCGGATTACATGTGACAACATCATATTGATGACGTCCAAGTTTCTCCGGCATATCTTTTAAATCCCCATGTATTAAGTGAATTCTTTCTTCTAACTTATTGTATTGAACGCTTCTTATTCCCATATCATATAAACGTTCTTGAATTTCCACCCCTGTAATATTCCCTTTCGTTCTCGTACTCAACAGAAGGGGTACAACTGCGTTACCTGTACACAGATCAAGTAAATTACCTTTTTGAATTGGCACCCAAGCAAAGTCTGCAAGTAAAACAGCATCTAATGAAAAATTAAATACCGATGGACTTTGTATAATTTTCATTTCTTGTCCTAATAAGTAATCTAAACGTTCATCTTCATATAATTTCATATATTACTCCTTTTCTTACCCTTAACCTACCCTATTTCATCTTCTACTAATTAAAAACATATTTCATTCTACTCTCATGTATAAAAAATTACCTTTCCAATTATCATTGGAAAGGTAATTTCACTTTTTATTTAAAAATGACAGGCAGAATAAACAATCGCCCTCTTTACGTACACTTCCATAGTGCAGATTACAAATATGAAAACCTTCTTGATATAGTCTTGCTAAGTTATCGTAGCCTTCACCAATATCTGTCTTCGGCTTCACTTCTTTACGTTTTTGGGTTTTTTGTTTTTCCTTAATCTGCACTTCTTCAAAGCGGTGTCGCAAATTTTCATTTTCCATTTTTATATGTTGGTTTTCTTCCAACAACTCTGCAAGATGTTGTTTTAATTCTCCCAACTGTTTGTATAAATGTCCAATTTGCTCTTCCATACTAGAAACCGATGCAAAAATATCTTTTTTCTCCACAAGCACCCACCTCATTAATCTGTGGTTTGACTCGAAACGACCCCTTTATTCATTAACTCATCTAACGTATATTCTACTATCCGTTCCTTGTCTACTAGTTCCACTTGAATTAATCTTTCTAAAATATTTAATCCGATAACACGGCCAGTACCATGCGGGGTTTGTATACGTTGATCTAAATCAGGAAGTTGTTCCTTTGCTGCCTCATACTCATCATTCTCATATTTTAAGCAACACATTAAGCGACCACATAAACCAGAGATTTTTGCAGGATTTAATGATAAATTTTGATCCTTTGCCATCTTAATGGATACAGGTTCAAAATCTCCTAAAAAAGTAGAACAACAAAGCATACGACCACATGGACCAATACCACCAAGCATCTTTGCTTCATCACGAACACCGATTTGTCTTAGTTCAATTCTTGTCCTAAAAATTGCCGCTAAGTCCTTCACTAGTTCGCGGAAATCAATCCGACCATCCGCAGTAAAGTAGAAAATAATCTTATTGCGATCGAACGTATACTCTACATCTACAAGTTTCATATCAAGATTATGTTCTACTACCTTTTGCTGACAAACTTGATATGCTTCTTTCGCAGCATGTTTGTTCTCTTCAACAATGGTACGATCATTTTCATTAGCAATACGAATAACCTTTTTTAGCGGTAACACAACGTCGTTTTCATCAACTTGCTTTTTGGTAATAACTACTTTTCCGTATTCAATACCTCTTACTGTTTCTACAATTACAAACTCATTTTCAGAGATATCGAACTGATTCGGGTCAAAGTAATACACCTTTCCGGCCTTCTTAAAGCGAACACCTACTACATCATACAAAACGGTCATCCCTCCTGCAACCGCAACACTAACTGTTCGAACACAAGCTGCGCATTTACATTAGCGTTGATTCTATTTTTTGCCTCTAATATATTAAAGAGAGCTGATACAATGCGCTTCTGAGCATAGGAGAAAGATTCAAACATCTCTTTCTGCTCATGAAAAACAAGACGATCTTCTTCTCCAAGTTGAACATATAATAAATCCTTATAAATAAGGAGTAACATATCTAAACCTTGCTGTAATTGTTCTTTCTCTCCAAAGTGCTTTCCCCATTTTTCTTGTACAAAAAAAATAGAGGCTTTGTCTTTTTCGAGCGCTTCACATAATTTTATCACTAAAGCTCGTGCTTGTGCAAACCATTCATCACTACATAAAGCTAAAGCTTCATCAAAACTATTCGTGAGTTGTGCAGCAAGTGTCGCTAAAGATGCCGTAATACCTTCATCCTGTAATCTTCTAATTAAAGATTCCGTAGGTAACGGTCTAAATGTAACAACTTGACAGCGGGATAAAATCGTATTTAAAATTTGATGACTTTGTTCAGTAAGTAAAATGGCTGTTGTATCACTACTTGGTTCTTCTAAAAATTTCAAGAGTGTATTCGCTGCATTTGCTGTCATGCGGTCTGCGTGCTCAATAATATATACTTTTTTATTTGCTTCTAATCCTGTTTTTGAAAACTCGTCTTGTAAATCATGAATTTGCTGCTTCTTAATCGATAATCCGTCTGGTTTTACAATATGTAAGTTTGGGTGGTTTCCTGAATCAATTCGCTTACAATTTGTACATACATGACAGGGCTCTACCCCGTTCCGCTGAGAACAGAGGAAACTCTTTGCCATTTGAATTGCTGTCGCAAACTTTCCTGTCCCTTTCCCTCCCTCTAACAAGTAAGCGTGGGATATACGCTCTTTTGCAATGCTATTCATCAACATTTTTACACCGATGGGTTGTATAGCAGAAAGCTGCTCCCACGTCTTCGTCATAATGCATACCTCACTTATTTCATTCTTTCCTTCTATTATAACAATTTATCTTCTATAATCTGAACAACTTCTTCTATAAGTTTTTCCATTGGTTGATCAGCATTTACCAATACAATACGATCTGAGAAACGTTCTACAACTTGTAAATATCCTTCACGAACACGTTTATGGAAAGAGATATCTTCCATATCTAATCGATTCACTTCACGTCCTGCATCTTTTTCAATTCGAGCTAAACCAATCTCTGGTTCAATGTCTAAGTAAATTGTTAAACTAGGCATACAGTCCTCTGTTGCAAAGCGATTTATTTCAAATACTTTATCCATACCTAATCCTCTTGCATATCCTTGATACGCTAAGGAGCTATCTATAAAACGATCACATAATACAAGGTAGCCCTCGTTAAGCGCCGGCATAACTTTTTCTACTAAATGTTGTCTGCGTGCAGCAGCATATAAAAGTGCCTCTGTACGTGCTTCCATCATCGTATATTCTTGTTTATGTAAAATCGTTCTAATATCCTCAGAAATTGCAATACCACCTGGTTCTCTCGTCGCCATTACCTTTTGTTCTTTTTGTTCAAAGTATGGCAATAAACTTTGAATTAACGTTGTTTTACCCGAACCTTCTGGACCTTCAATTGTTACAAATAATCCCTTCATCCTAAAACCTACTTTCTATATCATACACTTTCATATATTTCGTACTACCTTGAAAACGAGCGCCCGCTTTCTCTAAATACATAATTTGCTCTTTATGTTCTGAAGTAATTCTTTCCCCGTACATAATCAATGGAATTCCAGGTGGATACGGAATTATCATTTCCGCCGCTATCATACCAACTGCTTCTTCTACAGATACTACTTTTGTTTCATATCCTTCTAGTTGTTTATATGTATACGGTAAAGGAGAAATTTCTCCTTTATAAGTATAACGAATAGATTCCCTCTTGTCTTTGACCTCATAATGTTGCAATGCCACTCGAATCATCTCTATGGCCTTCATATACTCCTTATTTGCTTGCAAGGGCAAAATAAATAGGACATTATATGGATCTGCCATTTCCGTATATATACCGACCTTTTCAAATACAGACTGTAATTCGTATCCTGATAACTGACAACGTGTCTGTACGGTAACCTTTAACTCGTCTTGTAATGGATATTGTAAAATAGCTATTTGTGGAATAGAAGACAATTCTTCTTTAAATCCCCGTAAAAACTTGACAATTTCATCATGTCCCTCTTCTTTTATACGCGCTATTGTAAAACGTGCAATATCAAGAGAAGTCATAATTGGATATGATGGACTACTAGATTGTAGCATACTTAAATAGGTAGAAACTTTTTCTTCTTTCACTAAATTACTATTTATATGTAAATAGGATCCCATCGTCATCGCCGGTAATGTTTTATGTGCAGAATGAACTACAATATCTGCCCCATATGCTAACGCTGACTTTGGAAATGCTCCACCTAAGCAAAAATGAGCGCCATGTGCTTCATCTACTAAAACAGGAATTTTATGTGCATGTGCATAACCAATACTTGCTTCTAGATCTACCCCCATACCATAATAATTAGGATGTGTTAAAATGAGTGCTTTAGCATTTGGATATTTTTCAATCGCTTCCTTAATAACCTCATTATGAATTCCCACTGGTACGTTATAAGCTTCATCAATCCATGGATCTAAAAAAAGCGGATTTGCTCCCGCTAATTTTAAACCATTAATAATTGATTTATGACAATTTCTTTGTACAAGAACAATATCATGTTCCCCACAACAAGACAAAATCATTGCTAGGTTCCCCACTGTTGAACCATTAATTAAAAAATAACTTTTTTCCACTCCATATACATCAGCTAATAATTGTTGTGCCTCATCTATACATTCAAATGGACTATGTAAATCATCTAATCCTGACAACTCAGTTACATCGATAGATAGTATATCTTTAAACCCCTCTACTGCCTCCTGAGGGAAGTTTAAACCACTTTTATGTCCTGGAACATGAAAGGATAACGGCCCTCTTTCTTTAAACTCTATTAATGCCTCATATAAAGGTATGCGATTTTGATTCATTTATATCTCTTCCTTATTATTTCATTCTTTATCTATTATACAGAACAAAAAAAATAATAGGCATATGCCTATTTAAAAATATGATACTTCTAATTTCCGAAGCTGTTTTAAATAATATATATACTTCGGATCATTTGTCTCCGTATTCACCATATCCTTTTCACATTCATAACATATCAAATTATTATAAATATATATCCCTTCTTTTCTTTCTGTCTCACAAACAATACAAACTTCATTTTGTGATTTCATATCTTGCCCTCCCTATTTAAATGGACATATTTTATACTCCTATTCCTTAACAATTTACAGAAAAATATACATCAATCTCTTATATAATATGATTCACCCTTGGGCAACGTGTTTGTATTACGATTACTTCTTTTTGCGCGCTGTTTGAAAACACAAAAAAACACGAATCATTTGATTCGTGTTTTAGCTTGCTTGGCGACGTCCTACTCTCACAGGGACAAGGTCCCAACTACCATCGGCGCTAGAGAGCTTAACTTCCGTGTTC
>NZ_JBBBBL010000028.1:0-36772 GCF_037120585.1 Bacillus sp. CCNWLW194
TCATTAACATAAGAAAATAGTAACGTGCTTTTAACTTCAAAAATAGTCTAAATCCTTAAGTTGATGGATGTGTGGTGCTACCCCTAGAAGCATTTTTTAAAAAAGAAATCCACTTTTCTGATATTATTTTATTAATCCGTTAAGCACCAAGAAAGTTATTTAAACATGGATTTAATAAAGATTAGGAGGAACAAATGATCAGTAAACTAAATCAGGTTATAAAATGTTTCCCTTGCCTGTCCTCTATTGAAGCTAAGGAATGGAATAGAACTGATATTTCTATAGTGCAAGTTCCAGCCACTCCTGTAGCTTTTGCAAGGGGGCATCGCTTACACCATGCTATTTTTATTTTGGATGGCTGTGTACGCATTTATAGGGTTGGAGAGAATGGCAGGGAGATAACCCTCTATCGGGTTCAGAGCGGCGGCGTTTGTTTAATGATGATAGCTAGCATATTGGGTGATTTAGATTATGAGGCTTTTGCCGCAGTCGAAAGCGATGTTGAAGCCCTAATCATACCGGCCGAAACTTTTCGGAACTGGATACATACATACGATTCGTTAAGCAGATTTATATACGGATTATTTATTCGTAAAATGTCAACTGTGACTCAGCTTGTAGAAGAGATTGCTTTTAAAGGGATAGACGATCGGATTGCAGATTATCTCATTAAACATACCTCTCTATATTCCGACGAGATAATCATAACCCACGAGAAGTTGTCTATTGAGTTAGGTACAGCACGGGAAGTAGTTAGCCGGACACTAAAGAAGTTCGAGAAGGAGGGACTTCTTACTTTACATCGCGGAAAAATCGTAAACATCCAACGAAAGGCTCTACAACAAAAATTTAGCCGTTTTCTGTGATATAGTTACAGAAATTCTCCTCTTTTAGATTATATGATAATGAGGACAACATTCATTAAGGAAGGAAGATCTTCATGGAAAATCTAAACGGTCTTTACAAAGGAGACGATGTTCTTTATCGAAATTCTTATTTAAAACGAATTAATGAGCTTATAAAAATGGCACCAGCATCCTCAAAAGCTTTTTTAACATTTGAGAAGGAGGCGTTTGTATCTGGATTAATACCAACGAAAACAAAGGAACTTATTGCGATTGCGGTGGCTCATACGACTGGTTGTCCCTATTGTATTGATGTTCATGTAAACAAGTATAAGAAATATGGGGGAACTATGGAAGAGGTTTTGGAGGCAATTATCGTTGCATCTGCAGTAAAAGCCGGAGCAGCCTTGAGTCACGGTGTAAATGCCTTAAATGCGTATGAGAAAAACAATATGCTATAGTAAATGGTTTTGTTTATTCACTTATAATGGGATAGCATTTAGATTTAAACGGCTTTATTGGTATGTTTTTAAGTATAGTGAAGTATCTTACATTAAAAATTAAACAACTTTTAAGGGTAAAGCTATCATTCATAAATAGCATTACCCTTTGTTTTTCACATCAAAATTAAATGACTTTATTATGTTTAAATACTTATATCCAAGAAAAATGTGTATCCTTTACACATAAGTATTCATTTTATCGTTTTGGGGAACATCATAAAATCTTAGCTTGATGGCAATGTGGTGCTACCCCAATATGAACAACTAAAAAGAAGCAGGTACCTCTCCATTTAAAGGTATCTGCTTCTTTTTACATAGATTCTATAATCATTTGTCTTTCATACCACTTGTTCAGTTTTTCATTAACGCTTTTTGAAATACGCTTCATTTTGTTATTACAGAACCTTGATAGCGTAGCAGGGGATAGACCTATTTCATCAGCTATCTCACGCATTGTTTTATTTTGATGCATATGCTGATACATAATTTTTTCTCGTATTACATCTTCTGATCCTTCAGAAGTTTGTTTTACTGTCTCTGCAATATAATGGTCCTCCTGCTTCTCTTGCATACCTATTACTTTTTTCTTTACCATACTATCTATATTATTCATCAATTCTTTTGGTGGTAAGATAATGATTCCTAATTTGGAATAGTAATTTTTAAACCAATTACGTTCTCCTATCTTTGTTTCATCCAATTCCTCTGCATACGCCCAATGTGAAATTACATTTTCTTTTTCTAAATCAATTAAAACACTTTCTAGTTGTTCACGTATTCGAGTTGGGCGACCCTTTGTGGTTGTAATACCCATTACAGATAATAAACCTTTTTCTCCCCCAATGGAGTATGGTCTTTTTAAAGTACTGTATTGTTGACGGATTCGCCACTGCCAGGATAAATAACGTATTAAACGTTTATGAAACTTGTGTCTATAGCTATTATACTCTAATGCTTTTTTCGATAATAAAGCTGTTGTGCTATTAGATCCATACAAATAGCCCGATAAGAAACTACCTGGTTTAATCTTACAGGATTCTATCCCCATATATTCATTAGTATTCTTATCTCTCCATAACACTACAGAGTCCAGTACGAATAGCCTTTTGATCACTTCACGTTTTACTTCAAATTGTTCCCCAGTTTCAGCTTGATCGTTCAATACTACAACTTCATTATCATCATTCAAATAAATAAAGATGCTTGCTAACGCTGCAATACGTTGTGCTACCTTAATCTTATCTTCTGCACGATAATACTCTACACCGTTCGCTGATGCTTTTGGCATATTACATAATTCCAATACATTCTCATAACTAAAATCTATGAATTCATCTGGAGATTTAGCTTGATTTAACCATTGTATTGTAATGGTATCCAAACAATCTGCTGTAAGATCATCCATATTACTAATTACCCCATCAACCAATATAGACCATCTTTCTGCTTCATTTGTATTCACTAATCTCAAATCCTCATCTTTATGTGAAGATAGTTGTGCAACTCCGCTTGAATTTTTTGTTTCTAATGGCAGTACCGATTTTGCTGCTACTTCATCTTCTTCAAACTGATTTTTTGCTATTCCATCACGTAATTGATAGTACATTGCGTCATTTGATACCGGATAATAGTCGTCAGGTATATCTGCTATATGCTCTTTTATATGACTATGTTCAGGATTTGAAATTTGAGTTGGTTCAACTGCATCAACCTTTTCTCCAAACTCTTGTTCAATAATTTTATCTAATACATTTTGAATCTCAATTTTATATTTATCTAGATTCGCATAAATGTTCAACAACGATATTCCTTGTTCTTGTTTCTGACCCAACCAAGAAACAAGTGTTGAGAATGAAGGGGATATATTAGCTGATGTTACTAATTTATCGTGATTCTCTTGTACTTCGTTATAATATTTTTTCCATTTGGCCCATAACTGCTTATTTTCTTCATAAATTGGAGCAGCAAGTAGGAGGGCATCACTGAACAATACTAATACTTTTTCCATATTTATGTACCTCCTAACAATGTTATTAATCAATATAATTTAAATCCTAACACCATGAAACGTCATAGCTATATGATGGCTACATAACCTTTAAGTTGAAATGTTATCTGAATAATCCGCACAATTACTGATTTTTACTCGTTCTATTGTGGATCATTTAAATTCTCTTTACTTGTCTTTAATTATATAAAACTGCTTCTATTTGTAAAATCATTACTTTACAATACAATTTCAATTTTTGAAAGTTTTTAATGCTCAAATTCAGTCACTGTTACATTTTTAACATCTATATTTTTGATTCAAAAAGTTGTAAACCCGAGTGGTAAATATGTTGATGTAAGTCCTTGGATATCGTATTCTTCAGTTTTCCATTCCCTAAATCTTCTTCATCAACAATAATAGTTTTTGGGGCGACTCGATTTATTAGCTTAATAATTATGGGGCTTTCCTCTAAAAGAACCAAAGCAAACAATAAAAGCGCTTGCATAATTAAAAATCCGAGATATAATACTTGTATACAAGTATACTTGATTAACAAGAGGTGAATTTATGACAAAATCAATGGAATTTCTTTATCCTGAAAAATGGCTTTCAAAAGCTTCTACAGGCGATCGTGTTGCGAGCGAACTGAGAATGCGCATTATTGCAGGTATAATCGAAAGCGGTACCATACTATCAGAAAATAAATTAGCTGCCGATTTTTCTGTAAGTCGGTCACCCGTTCGTGAAGCATTAAAAGTACTAGCTTCTGAAAATATTATTCGCTTAGAAAGAATGGGTGCAGTTGTCATTGGTTTAACCGAGAAAGAAATCGAAGAAATATATGATGTTCGCTTACTTATAGAAACGTTTATCTTTGAGCGACTTGTAAAGATGGACACAAATGATTTAGTAAGGGAACTAAATAAAATAATGGAAATGATGAAAATCGCAATTAAATATCATGATGCTGATGAGTTTTCTTATCAAGATCTCTTATTCCATGAAACGATTATTCGAACCATTGAGCATTCCTACATCCTGATGATTTGGAATAATTTAAAGCCTGTTATGGAAAGCTTAATCCTTTTATCAATGCGTACTCGTTTCAAGGAAAAGTACGAAGACTTTGAACGGATTATTAAAAATCATGAGCTTTATATAAAAGCAATCGAATCAAAAGATCGAGCCCTCATGGTTGAGGCCTTACATCAAAACTTTGATGATGTTCAAGGGAAAGTTGAAGACCTCTGGATGTCACAACAAATGTTATCTAAAGGAGTAGAGCAAGGACATGAGTAGCTATATGTTAGGTATAGATATCGGTACAACAAGTACGAAAGCAGTTTTATTTACTGAAAAAGGTGAAGTCATCCAAACCGAGAATATTGGTTATCCACTTCGCACACCGGATATATCCACAGCGGAACAAGATCCAGAAGAGATTTTCCAAGCTGTTTTACAAGCGATATCAAATATAACGAAACAGCATTCAGATAAAAAACCTTCGTTTATTTCATTTAGCAGTGCTATGCATAGTGTCATTGCCATGGATGAAAATGATCAGCCGCTGACACCTTGTATCACTTGGGCAGATAATCGTAGTGAGACATGGGCACATAAAATCAAAGATGAACTTAATGGCCATGAAGTTTATAGACGAACAGGAACACCTATTCACCCAATGTCACCATTAAGTAAAATTACATGGATTGTGAATGATCATCCGGAAATTGCTATTAGAACGAAGAAATATATTGGAATCAAAGAATATATCTTCAAACAATTCTTTGATCAATATGTTGTTGATCATTCCATCGCCTCGTGCATGGGTATGATGAACTTAAAAAAACTAGATTGGGATGAGGAAGCTTTAAAAATTGCTGGTATAACACCAACTCAATTATCTGAACTCGTACCAACCACCCAAATATTTAGCAACTGCAATCCAGATTTAGCCCAAAAGATTGGTATCGATTCACAAACACCGTTTGTCATTGGTGCCAGTGATGGGGTGCTTTCTAATCTAGGTGTGAATGCAATTCGGAAAGGGGAGATTGCTGTCACAATTGGGACAAGTGGTGCTATTCGGACCATCATTGATAAACCACAAACAGATAAAAAAGGAAGAATATTTTGTTATGCCTTAACGGAAAAGCATTGGGTAATTGGTGGACCAGTAAACAATGGAGGAATGGTCCTTCGCTGGATTCGTGATGAACTTGCTTCATCAGAAGTAGAAACTGCGAAAAGACTAGGAATTGATCCATACGATGTATTAACTAAAATAGCTGAACGTGTGAGACCTGGTGCAGACGGATTATTATTCCATCCATACCTAGCAGGGGAACGTGCACCATTATGGAATCCAGATGTACGTGGATCCTTCTTCGGTTTAACGATGTCACATAAGAAGGAACATATGATTCGTGCAGCTTTAGAAGGCGTTATATATAATTTATACACTGTATTTTTAGCATTAACCGAATGCATGGATGGTCCTGTAACTCGTATTCAAGCAACAGGCGGCTTCGCAAGGTCTGACGTTTGGCGACAGATGATGTCCGATATTTTCGCATCTGAAGTCGTTGTTCCAAAGAGCTACGAAAGCTCTTGTCTAGGTGCATGTATATTAGGTCTATATGCCACAGGAAAAATTGATTCTTTTGAAATCGTTTCCGAAATGGTTGGCAGTACCTACAAACATACACCGAAAGAAGACGCAACAAAAGAATACAGACAATTACTGCCTATATTTATTAACCTATCAAGGGCACTAGAAGACGATTATACACGAATTGCAAATTATCAAAGAAATTTAATAAAGTAAAACTTTCATCAGTAATCCCCCACGCCTCGCTTCTATCTAAAACACGAGGTGGGGGCCTTACTGCCCACGAATAGTGGGATAAATACAAATACAGCTAAGATTAGGGGGGAACTACGATGCCATTAGTCATTGTAGCAATTGGGATTTTAGCATTACTTTTACTGATTATGCGCTTTAAATTAAATACCTTTATTTCATTAATCATTGTATCCGTCGGGGTTGCTTTAGCACTTGGAATGCCGCCAGAAAAAATTTTTAAAACCATTGAAGCGGGATTAGGAGGAACACTTGGTCATTTAGCACTCGTTTTTGGACTTGGTGCGATGTTAGGTAAGTTGCTTTCAGATTCTGGGGGCGCACAACGCATTGCCATGACCCTTGTGAAAAAGTTTGGTGAAAAGAACATTCAATGGGCTGTTGTGACTGCCTCATTTATTATCGGGATTGCATTATTTTTTGAAGTAGGATTAGTATTATTAATTCCGATTGTATTTGCAATTTCAAGAGAATTAAAAGTTTCTATCTTATATCTCGGTATTTCGATGGCAGCTGCTTTATCTGTAACACACGGATTTTTACCGCCACACCCAGGACCAACTGCTATCGCTGGTGAATTGCATGCAAACATCGGTGAAGTATTACTTTACGGCTTTATGATAGCGGTTCCAACAGTTGTGTTAGCTGGACCTGTATTTACTAAACTTGCAAAAAAACTAGTACCTGAGGCGTTCACAAAAACCGGTAATATCAAATCTTTAGGTGAGCAGAAAGTATTTAAACTTGAAGAAACTCCTGGCTTTGGAATCAGTGTTTTTACCGCTTTACTGCCTGTTCTTTTAATGGCAGTCGCTACAATTATTACTTTGCTGCAAAAAACAATGGGATTCAAAGATAATAGTTTACTAGCAACGATCGAGTTTATTGGGAATGCGGATACTGCCATGTTGATATCCTTACTAGTTGCGATCTATACAATGGGATTGGCAAGAAATATTCCAATCAAAAACGTGATGGAATCTTGTACAACAGCAATCTCGAATATTGGGATGATGCTCTTAATTATTGGTGGCGGCGGCGCTTTCAAACAAGTATTAATTGATGGCGGCGTTGGTAACTATGTAGCCGAATTATTCAAAGGAACTTCATTATCACCGATCTTGCTCGCATGGATTATCGCTGCCATTTTACGTATTTCATTAGGGTCTGCTACGGTTGCTGCATTAACAACTGTCGGTTTAGTGATTCCGATGTTAGGTCAATCTGATGTTAACCTTGCTTTAGTTGTGCTTGCAACAGGGGCTGGTAGTTTAATTGCTTCACACGTGAACGATGCTGGTTTCTGGATGTTTAAAGAGTACTTTGGTTTAAGCATGAAAGAAACATTTGCAACATGGACTTTACTTGAGACTATCGTTTCTGTAGCCGGATTAGGATTTACTTTATTATTAAGTTTATTTGTATAGATCTTTCTAAACAATAAAAGGGATACGGAAGCTGTTTAATGTGATTTTTCATAATTAACCAGTTATTATTCATGATTGATTAATAAGGATGAAAATCTCTCTTTATTTTTTAACTTGATAGTGATATGCCGTGTCCCTATAACCTTTGGCACGAATACTGGCGGAGCCTATTGAAATGAAAAAGATTGATTATTTGATTAAAGTGTTATTTTAGGTATATATACTATAATACAGAGTAACATACATGGAAAGGAACGATGGAATATGGAAAAGTTACAAATTGGAGTTGTTGGTGTGGGCGTTATGGGAAAAAGCCTCGCACTTAACTTTGAGAGCAAAGGGTATTCTGTTGCCCTATATGATATTTCAAAGGAAAAAGTTGATGAAATCATTGAGGAAAACCGTGGTAAAAACTTAGTCGGTACTCATATAGTTGAAGAGTTTGTTAACTCACTTGAATCACCTAGGAAGATTTTATTAATGGTTAATGCAGGGGAAGTTACAGATAAGGCGATTGATTCTCTAGTCCCTCACCTCGATAAAGGTGATATTTTAATTGACGGTGGTAATACATACTTTGTCGATACAATTCGCCGAAACAAACGTCTTGCCGAAGAAGGAATCAATTTCATCGGGGCAGGTGTGTCAGGCGGCGAAGAGGGTGCATTGAAGGGACCATCTATTATGCCAGGCGGACAGAAGGATGCATACGAAAAAGTAAAGGATATGCTTGAAAACATCTCTGCAAAAGTGAATAATGAGCCTTGCTGTTCTTATATCGGACCTAATGGGGCAGGACACTATGTAAAGATGGTTCACAACGGTATTGAGTATGGAGATATGCAATTAATTTGTGAAGCATATTTCTTCTTGAAACAAACACTTAATTTGACTGCAGAAGAGTTCCATGAAATATTTGCTGAATGGAATAAAGGTGAACTGAACAGCTATCTAATTGAGATTACAGCCGATATCTTCAAGAAGAAAGATGAAGAAACTGGTAAGCCATTAGTGGATGTTATTCTTGATACTGCAGGACAAAAGGGTACAGGGAAATGGACAAGTCAAAGCGCACTTGATTTAGGTATCTCTCTGCCTATTATCACGGAATCTGTATTTGCACGTTGCATTTCTGCTTTAAAAGAAGAGCGTGTGAACGCAAGCAAAGTTTTATCTGGACCTAAAGATAAAACAGCAATTGGAGTGGAAAAAGCTGAATTAATTGAAGCAGTGCGCCAAGCTTTATATATGAGTAAAATTTGTTCTTATGCACAAGGATTCACGCAATTGAAGGCAGCTTCTAAGGAATATGATTGGAACCTTGATTTTGGCAGCATTTCTATGCTTTGGAGAGGCGGATGTATTATCCGTGCTGCCTTTTTACAGAACATTAAAGAGGCTTATGAGACAAACACTGACCTACCGAACCTTTTACTTGATCCATACTTTAAAGAAATTGTAGAGTCATATCAAGGCGGATTACGCCAAATTATCTCAATGGCGGTACAACAGGGCATTCCGATACCTGCATTTTCAGCAGCAATTTCTTATTATGACAGCTATCGTACTGCCAAACTACCTGCAAACTTGTTACAAGCGCAGCGCGATTATTTTGGAGCGCATACGTATAAACGAGTAGATAAAGAAGGTACATTCCATACAAAATGGATATAAAATAAGAAATGGACTAAGATTAAATTCTTAGTCCATTTTTCATCCCACAATTCGCAGGCTATAAGACTCCCACTGATGGAAGTTCACTTTAAACGGATGAATGAATAAAAGTGCGTTTATTTTTCCCATTTAGATGAAAAACCACATAACCTTTAAGTTGAAATGTTATCTGAATAAACCGCACAATTATTAATTTTTACACGTTTTATTGTGGATCATTTAAATTCTCTTTATTTGTATTTAATTATATAAAACTGCTTCTATTTGTAAAATCACTACTTTACAATACAATTTCAATTTCAATTTTAAAAGTAAATTAGTTAAACACACTGATTTTTTGCTTAATACCTAGAAAGCTTGTTACTTTAAGTCACAACTTTAATACCACAGCTGCTTCTTACTTGAAACTATATAGCTTTATCATGGCTATTTCTTCTTACTTGAAACTATATAGCTTTATCTTGGCTATTTCTTCTTATTTGAAACTATATAGCTTTATCATGGCTATTAACTCTTATTTGAAACTACACAGCTTTATCCTGGCTATTTCTTCTTATTTGAAACTACACAGCTTTATCCTGGCTATTAACTCTTATTTGAAACTACACAGCTTTATCCTGGCTATTAACTCTTATTTGAAACTGCATAGCCTTATCATGGCTATTTCTTCTTACTTGAAAACTATATAGCCTTATCATGGCTATTAACTCTTATTTGAAACTACACAGCTTTATCCTGGCTATTTCTTCTTATTTGAAACTTCACAGCTTTATCCTGGCTATTAACTCTTATTTGAAACTATATAGCCTTATCGTGGCTATAAGCTCTTATTTGAAACTATATAGCTTTATCTTGGCTATTAACTCTTATTTGAAACTACACAGCTTTATCTTGGCTATTAACTCTTATTTGAAACTACATAGCCTTATCATGGCTATTACTTCTTACTTGAAACTATATAGCTTTATCTTGGCTATTACTTCTTATTTGAAACTGCATAGCTCTATCATGGCTATTACTTCTTACTTGAAACTATATAGCCTTATCCTGGCTATTACTTCTTATTTGAAACTACATAGCTTTATCTTGGCTATTACTTCTTATTTGAAACTGCATAGCTTTATCTTGGCTATTACCTCTTGCTTTTAATAGTGAATAGCTATATTGTGGTTACAATTTCGTAATTTATGAAACGTTATAGCTATATGATGGCTACAACTTTAAAAAAATGAAACGAGAATATCCTGAAAATCATTCACCTAAAAAATTTTTTATTCTATGTAATTTAGTAATAAACGTTGATATAAAGCCATTTCATTAAATATGAAAGAAAACACACTAAAATCATTATAGCTATATGGCGGCTACAACTTTCACTTTAAAAACCCAAACAAATCCATATATACCAAGGGTTACAGCTATTTCTTATTAAATTCAACTTATTTTAAAAATATGAAACGTTATAGCTATATGATGGTAGGAAACATGAAACGAAATGAAACGTTTATAGCGGTATGATGGCTACAACTTTTCATTTAAAAACAGCGATAACCCCCTATATATCAGTGTTTATACGAAATCCATAGAAATTTCTCACTCAATCCAAAACATGAAACGTTATAGCTATATGATGGCTACAACTTTAAAACGAAATTAGCGTAAACCCCTATAAAATCAATGGTTTAGAAAGATTTATTCCACTGCATACCACGTTTCATATTCAAAAAACTTCATAGCCCTATGGTGGCAACAAAATTTTTTTCATGAAACGTCAAACCCCTTGTCCCACAAGGGATTGAGGCACGTTTCATTTTTTTATTTTTCCTCTTAAAGGGACAGATTTCACCAGTATTCGATTTGATATAATCAAAAATGAAATTCTATATCTAATTGTGGGGAAAACTGCAACTTAAAATAAAAGGAGGTGAAAAAGATGGCAAAACCTTTCGTTATAAAGAACAAACGTAGTTTAAATGGTGAAACAACAACACCGGTAATTGTAACAATTAAATCATGGCAAAGGTTAGTAGAAGCTTTAGAAGGTAAGTATTATAGTTTTAAAGATACTTATCTAGAAGACATTGTGAAGTCAATGTCCTATGAAGAACGAATTGCGGATGAAGAGGGATTTGTTGCAAAAGCCAAGCCATCTTTTTCACTGAAAATGAAAAAGATTGTAGATAAAGTAAGTGAGTTTGATAAAAACGAAGGCAGAAAACATAAGCTATATGGAATTACAAATGCTGATTTAGAAGTATTTCTATTTCTTCATAAAAAATGTAATACATATGGTGAGCTTTCACATGTATCGATCCACATGCTTTGGGAAGATTATAAAAATTATAAAGAAGCATTTGCACATATTCACCACTCACAATTTTATGTGGCTTTGAAGAAGTTAAGTTTCCATAACATCATTACAATCGAAAATGAGTACAGTGGTAAATATAAAATTACCTTAACTGATTTCATGAATAAAGAAACGAATAAAGCAAATGCCTATACATTTATTAGCCCGATAGTATTTACCAAAGAATTCTTTGAGTTATCAATTGCAGCTAAGAAACTATTCATGGATGTAGCAATGCAGCAGAAACGCGAAACTACCCTGAAACGTTCTTTATTCAAAGTTGATGAGCAAGGAAGCTCAACTCATTTTGGTGGTATGTATCGTTACTTACATAAGAAATACCCACATCAGATTCGTGCTGTACTTGATGAATTAGAAACAAAACTTTCTGCTACTGGATCTCCTTTATTTAAAATTTGCAAGTTAGAAAAAGGGAAGAAGAATAAAAAGCAATACACAACATTGCATTTATCTGTACATCCTGATTTCTTATGCGCGAAAGAAGAAGGAGCAGAATACCGTGATCCATTTACACCACGTGATACATATAAACGCAAAGTAAGATTCATTGAAAACCTGCTAGTGGAATTGAATATTGCTGAATTTGCAAAGGATATGAACCAATTTATTAACGTTCTAAAACACTCTTGTCACCGTCAAATTCGCCAAGTAGTTCGTGGCTTACGAGAAATGATTGATCGACAAGAAGGATATCCTAAAAAGCTTGTTTATACACTAAGTAAGTTATTGAAGCAATCTTCTCAATATCGTGTATTAGACACAGCTGCTAAAACTGGTATTTATCCTTTAATTACACACAATGTACCTAAACATGATCAAGAAGAGGCCATTTTTAAATTTGGTACTCATTTTGCTATATACTCTTTACGCAATGTTCAAAAGCTATTCCGCAAAGCGCATGACCTGCTTCATTCAAAATATGCTGTACCTGTAGCTATAGATGCTTACCATCGTAATTACATGCAGTATCAAGAGGAATCATTATTTAGAAAATATGCTTATGAACAAGGTGTAAATATTAACGCATATACAGCATTAGAAATTGAAATTCGCGAACTCTTAAAGTCCAGTGGACATAAAGGAAATCAAATCCCTAGCGATATTCGTGAACTGTTCATTGAAAAAATTGATAAATTGCCGAAGGAAGAGATTTGTGTAATTGAAGTTCCTGAAGACTTTGATTTGATCCAGTTTCTTCATTCTTTAGAAGCATACTATCGTTCAACAAAAGAAGTGCCACATACTGTTGATCAGCTGCTTCCAGCAATGTAATGATAAGCTCTCTATTTTTGAAAAAAACAAAAGTAGAGGGCTATTCGTGTTGGAGATAACATTTGAAGTGTATTGCTTCAAGCAGAATAGAGAGTCAGTTTTTAATCTTAATGATTGCTACTCTCTATTTTTTATACAATTTCATACAGTGCACATTTAATAAAATAAGATATTCACAATTTTCAAGTTTATAAATCTGAATTTTCAATCTTTTATGGCATTTTATCTACAAAAAAGCATAAATATTTTTTATTATTTTGTTGATATCTTAATAATTTTGACCTGATGTGTATAATATAATACCTTAATTACTGTTCTTATCCTCTTCTATCCTTTAATCTACTTAAAATCAGAAAAACATCTGTTAATTCTGTTTAAAAAGTGTATTCTGTTCTTAACTTTGACCAATTTGTTAATAAATTGTGTGTAGTTTTTTTATAAATGTGGAAAATTTGTTCATAAGTCATAAATTTATGTACGTATTATATATACAGTTACTTACATCAAATTAACGATGATTATATGTAGTTTTTATATACCTACTTTCCGATATTTTGTAGTTTTAAATCCTCATTCAGCTCATTAAGTACGTTCCCAGTAATTACTTTTTATGATTTTTTACGGCTAGAGAACTTACGAACCCCTAGCACATCAATGTTTTAACATGATTTTCTCTCTGTATAAAAGTTTTATCTTTTTTCTTTATATATATTAAAGATATATATTATATTAGGTTTTAATATTGTGTAGTACTTACTATAAAGAATAGCTCCTGTGTATAACCAATTTCATTTTTTAATGGGATTGTTTTTTTTATGGACTTTAATAAATATAATGTTTATTTTTTATCACTCTCAAAACTTTGATATAAAAACATAAATTTTTTTTATTTCTCTTAGATTTCCGAAAAAAGTAAATCATACTTAAAGTAGATAGTTGATTAGTGGCAATTACAATGAAATTTGTAATCTCCTAACCATATAAAAAGAGAGGTGAAAACATGGTAAAAAAGAAATCCCAGAAAAACTCCGAAAAAAAGAAATTTACATTCTTTAAAAAAGCAAAGGATAAAACAAACGAAATATTAGATATGCAACAAGAAAATTCAGAAGCACTAAAAGAAAAGAAGAAACGTAAAACAAGGGAGAAAGTTCCGGCGATAACAGGAAGAAAAGTAGGTAAGGTTACATTTTGGTGTGTGATGGGATTCGTGTTTGCAGGAAGCTCCCTTTCATTTATTCAACTCGCCGGTCCTCCTAGAGCAGTAGCTGTTCAGGAAAAGAAGGAGGAACCCGTAAAAATTAAAATGTCAGAAGCAGAATTAATTGCATATGCGAATAGTTTTGCCACTAATTATTTTAATTGGAAAGCTGATATGAATGTAGCTGAAGAGCGAAAAAAACGATTAGAGAAATTTCTTGTTGAAGGATCCGACGAGCAAGGTGGATTAAATAGAGATACTTTAAAAAACGCATCTAGTACTTTGGTTAAATCGGAAGCAGTAGAGGTCCGACAAAAGGGAAATGAAGCAGAAGTTACATTAAAAATCATTCAAAAACTAGAACCTGTAAATAATCCTGCTCCTGGAACGACACAAGCTCCAGACACACCAAAAGAACCAAAAGAGGTAACAAGGTACTTCTCAATTCCAATTTTAATGGAGAAAGGGAAAATGGTAGTCCCTAACAATCCTACAATCGTTCATGAAGAGAGAGAAAAGGCACCTTATAAAGTAGCCACTTTCAAATCAGAAGGACGAGAAATTAATACAGATGCAGAAATTAAAAAAGTAGAACAATTTTTACAATCTGTATTTAAGGTGTATACAGAAGGAACACCAGAAGAAATTGCTTACTACTTTGAAAAAAGTAATATAACAAATGGACTAAAAGGTATTATGACATTTAGCAAATTAGAAAACCTACGAATTTATGAAGATAAGGATAAAGGATACAGAGTCTTAGTAGATGCCAAATTAAAAGACAATGATAGCAGCTTAGAGTACACATACACATATGATTTAAATCTTGTAAATAAAGATAACAAGTTTTCAATTAGCTCTATGAAGAAATTTGAAAACACATTAGAGAAAGTGGAGGGTAAATAATTATGGAGCTTTTGGGATTAGATATGGTTGCTCAGCAATTACCTGCTATTAAGGATGCAGCAGTCTTAGGCAACATTAATTTTGGGGTAAATGCAAAAAACTGGTTAGTAGCTCAGTTAGGTCCCATTTTTTTAGTTGTAGCAATCATCGGTGTAATAGTTTTACTTGTAAAAAGACAAATGGCTGGTCTAATTGGTTGGTTAGTACTTTGTGCGATTGTATCTGTGTTTGTATTCACTCCAGATGTATTCAAAGACCTTGGAACAAAATTATATAATTTATTATTTAAATGATCATTTGTAAAAAATAGAAATTTTAAGGAGTTGGTATAAGTGACTCAGAAACCGACTCGCAAGGAAGTAAGGACTTACAACTCTATATGGGATATTCCTAAGAGTTTATATGGGATAAGGGATATAACACTCCCTTTCCCTGTACCTTACAGACAGCTGGGGATTTTTGTTGGAACACTATTAATAATAATATTCTTAGAACAGATTTTACCATTAGGAAACAACGTCTTTTTCAAATATCTAATATTACCTGGTGGTATAGCGTACTTCTTTGGAAATGTAGAATTGGATGGAAAAAGTCCACACAAATTTATATATCGATTCTTTGTATTTACATTTGAAAAAAAGAAGTTGAGTCGTTATAAAGATACAACTGGCAATATTGGAAGCTATCAATATAAGACAGTAGTTCGATTTAAGGATGATTCAATTAAGAAAAAGTAATTAATTAATCTATACGGAAGAATTAGTTTAGTCTCATATTCTTCTCTAAGGAGGCACAAATGAATCAGGTTGAATTTCCAGTCAAATATTTTCATGATAATTTGATTTTTAACCAAGATGGTTCTTGCTGGGCGTATTATGAGGCATACGGGATTCCTTATGAATTTAAAGGAGACGATGATAAAAATACGTTGTTTATGCGCCAACTCGGCTTATTTTGGAATTATGAAGAAGAAAAACATCTATTAATGATACCTGTTTATCAGAATTTCAAAGAAAAAGCCGATGAGTTTAAAGAAACAGTAAGCGGTGAACTAAAAGAGCTGGCAATCGATCATACTGATGACGTTGTCCATGAGTTAGAAAGAAAATTTGGTAAAAACGCTGTGGAGTATCGTTACTTTATTGGTGTGAAATTAAAAGTACGACACGTACAAGAAGGACTTAAGGAAATGCTTTATACTGCATTTCATACCTTTAAAAACACTGCAGAACAGTTTGGACTACTTGGTGATACCAAAATATTAAAAACTGATTTGGAGATGTATAAGCGGGAAGCTAGTGCCTTTAGAAACAAAATAAGAAAACATTTAGCCGTGAGAAGTTTAGAAACAAATGAAACACAATGGATTGTATTACGAAACTTCTATCGTACATTAGAGGCACCTGTTACATCAGGATGGACGCCACCGGTAGTTGATGACGATTCTGCAATCTTTCCGAATCAAGAGAGTTTATTACGTTTAACAGAATCAGAAGTAGAGGTTAAAGGAAGACATATAGAAATGTCCCAAATTGGTTCTGATGGATTAGATTATCCAGCATATATGAGTTTCTTATCGGCATCCAAGATTCCATATACAATGGAGTTTCCAGACCAAGAGTGGATGTATATGATCCAAAATATAGATTTCCCAATTGAACTAAGTGTACGCACAGAAAACATTAACCATCGCAAAGCACTATCTAAACTAAATAAAAAGAAAAAAGATTTAGAAGATCAAGAAGCACATGCAAGGGAAAATGCACAGACTGTTGGGTTAAACGTGTATGAAGGTGTTCAAGAAGCTACTGAATTACAAGCCCTTATACAAAAGACGCGTATGCCACTAGTTAAGACATCAGTATCTTTCTGTATATGTGCTGAAGATTTGGATACAATGCGTCGAAATACCAATTCACTCATTTCTATTTATAGAGAGATGATGATTGAACTAGTAAGACCATATGGAGATCAGTTCCTACTGTTTAATGAATTTATCCCTGGAGCTAGAAGATATGTAAATGATTATATACACTTTATGGAGCCTGGAGTTCTGGCGGCCGGTATGTTTGGTGCAACACAAGATTTAGGAGATAACATCGGGTTTTATATTGGAACAACTGGTATTTTAAACAAAGCAGTTTATATGACACCCTCACTTGCAGCAACAAATACCGTTGCAAATCAAAAAACAAGCGCACTTTCAGTTGCAGTAACAGGAAGTACTGGTTCCGGTAAATCATTTGGAACGAACTTAATTGTTTACCTAGCCGTACTTGGAGGAGCTCAAACACTGATAGTTGATCCAAAAGGTGAGAGGGGGAACTGGACAGAAGATTTACACGGTCTAGAAGGTAAAGTAAACGTAATTACACTAGGTACTGATAGACGAGATGAAGGGAAACTAGACCCATTTATCATTCATAAACATAGCCGAAAAGATGCAATTGAGTTAGCAATGACAATTCTTACTTTTATTACAGGTATTAAACCTGATAACTCGGAAAAATTCCCGCGCTTGGCTTCGGCAGTAGAATTCGTAGCAGGAATGGAAGAGCCGTGCTTAACAGCTGTATCTCAATATCTTGAAGATAGTGAGGATAAAGTGGATCAACAATTAGCAGCTCATATTCAAGCATTTGAGAATTTATCATTTGCACACTTAATCTTTGGTGATGGAACAAATAGAGATATTGAACTTGATACAGCAGTAAATATCATACAAATTCAGCATCTTGACATGCCAGATATTCAAAAAGATCCAAAAGATTATACCTTACAAGAAAATTTATCAGTTAGTATGCTGATGTCTCTATCTTCTTTTGCAAGAAAATTCTTTCAAAAGGATCCTACTAAATTCAAAATTGTTCTATTAGATGAAGCATGGGCAATCATGGGAACTTCTCAAGGGCGAGAGTTAGCTCGTAAGCTAGTTCGTGAAGGTCGTGCCTTAAACTCAGCAGTATACTTTGCTACTCAAAGTGCAAGTGACCTTGGAGATGAGACATTTAAGAATAATATTGGTATGAAGTTCTCATTCCGTAACACAGACAGTAAAGAAATTTCTTCAATCTTAGATTTCTTTGGATTACCTGACAATGAAGAAAATCATGCGATTATTACTAATTTAGAAACAGGACAATGTTTATTCCAAGACATTCAAGGAAGAACAGGTGTTGTCACAATGGATGTAGTGTTTAAGGATTTATATGATGCATTCGATACAAGACCAAATGCAAGAAAGAATTATAGAAAGTCAAATGATGATGAAAAGCAGGAAGTTAATGCAACCTTTGTCGAAGAAGGGGGAGAAAAAATAAATGTAGGAGTGAGTTAACATGGTAAAAACTAAACTAAAAAAATTAATGCTATCTAGCCTATGTGCTGGCGCTCTAATTCTGAGCGTGGCATGTGGAAATAGCGAAACAAATGTAGGAGAAGAAAAAGATAAACAGGGGCACACTCCTAGAGAAATGATGTTGGATTTTGTAAAAGCTGACTTACAACATGATAATAAAACAATTAGAAAACTTATCGTCGATGGAGATAAAAATAAAATTTTAGATCCGAATCAAGGGCCACAAAATAATTTATCTTACAAAGACTATACAGTAAAAGAGTATGTGGTAGATAAGGATACAATTATGTATAACTTTATTTCAAAGAAGCCCCCTAAAAATATCGATAAAGCAGTGAAATGGGTAAGAGTAGTTCGTACAGAAGATGGATTCAAAGTTCGAAGTTATTCTGGCCCTCAACGAAATGAAATTGATGAAGTAGCAAATACTAAACCGACAAATGAGTTTAGTTCGAAAGATTAATAGGTTTCCCACAAAAGGGGGAGTAACATGTAATGAAAAAGTTTATTACCCTATTGTTATTAATTTGTACTTTGCTATTAGCATTTAATTTACTTTTTAAAGCTGCTCCAGTATATGCAGAGGAAGAACCCAGACCTTCTCTTATAGACGATATCATTCCAAAGAATAAGGAAAAATTAAAATATGAAGAATACCCTGCAAGTAGCTATGGAATTGACATCTATACACCAGAAGGTGGATTTGGTGAATCTCTTAAGTTTTGGAAATGGGGAGACAAAGTAAAAGAACAAATGGTTGCTGTGTTATTTAGTCTTGTAAGTATTGGATGGACGATTAATCTTGCAGTTAGTACTTTTGTTACAAGTATGGTCGGTCAATCTATGAGTCTCAATATTGTAGCTGATGTAGGAGATAAATTAGGCGATGTAATATCTAAAGCAGCAGGGTTCAATGGTTCTTGGGGTAATGGAATATATAGTGAATTAATTGGACTCATGTTAGCTTTATTAGCTTGCTGGGTTATCTGGGTAGGTTTTGTACAACGACGCCAGTCAGAGATGCTAGGAGGATTTTTAAAGACATTAGGTATTTTAGTTTTCACTTTAGCTTTTTTCGCAAATTCAAGTTATATTATCAAAGGACTGAACACTTTCTCTGAACAAGTAAATAAAACTGTTCTTGATTCCACTCAAAGTATTAGTGGAGCAAGTGAAGGATATTCAAGCGGTGTCGATTCCATTACTGATTTAACACACACTCTATTAATAAAACAACCTTATACATTACTACAGTTTGGTACAACAGATATGAAGAAAATCGGTGATGAAAGAATTAAGAAAATGTTAACAACAACAGGAGCAGATGAAAGGCAAGATCTATTAAAAGAGGAAGTAGAACAGAAGAAAAATACGATATTAACTTTGGACGCTACTTTCGAGCGTGGAGCTTTAGTATTACTACTTTTCTTAATCAACGGACCTTTATGGGTTGTCTTAGGTTTATGTAGTATGGCGATGTTGTTCTACCAATTAATGTTTATCATTGTAGCGCTAATGTCACCAGTAATGTTATTGATGGCTTTAGTACCTGCATGGACTGGGACTGCTAAAAAATTCTTAGCTGAACTGTTTAGAACACTACTTATGAAAGTCGCTATTGGTTTCTTGGTAACATTAATGTTTTGGGTATCGTCGATTCTATTCAGCGCAACCGACAAATATGGATACCTAGTTGTAGCTACATTACAAATACTTTCATTTTTAGGTGTTTGGTTATACCGTAAAACAATTTTCGATGCTATTACTACAGTACCAGCAAGTGCCGGAGCTGCACGCGCATCAGATGCTATGAGTAATATTAGGCAGAAATATCGTGATGTTAGACGTGGATCTAAGACAGTTGGAAGAGGTGTAGCAGTAGCTGGCGCCGCGGGTCTTGCAAGTGCTGCGGTGGCAGGAAAAGTGGGGAAATCAGGCTACAGTAAGTTTAAACAGTTGAAAGAAAACTATGCAGATAGAAAAGAAAAGGTAGCAGATGGTAAACGCAAGGAAAAAGAACAAATGCAAGCAGAAAAAGAAAAAAATATAAATCAAATGAAAAAAGAAGAAAATTTAGGTGTTCGCGATAGAAAAGGAAATCAGGAGCAAGAAAGGGTTAAGGAAGAAGTAGCCGCAACAAAAGAGAACCCGGAATTAGCAGTACGAGGGCAACATCAAGATAATAATCCTGAAATGCAACAGGCAGAACTAAAAGATAAAGAAGAGGATGTAAAAGCGGATGTCCAACCAGTAGCGCAATCAAATGGGGAGCTAAATAATAAAGAAGAAGATGTAAAAGCTCAAGTTAGACCAGTGGCAAATCAAAATAGCAGTGGACTTGAGAATAAGCAAGAGGATGTAAAGGCGGAAGCAAAACCAGGAGCAAAACCAGGAGCAACAATTAAAACACCAACGGGTCAAACAAAGCCAATTACAACACCACAGTCGGGACCAACACCATCGCCAGCGAATCCGGTGGAGGGCAAACCAATCACAACACCACAGTCAGGACCAACACCAACACCAGCGAATCCGATTGAAAGTAAACCAGTTACTACTTCACATGTAAGTACGCCACAAAAACAAGTAGAGGTAAAACCAGTTAATCAACAACAAACAAAAAATGTTCCTAAAGTGAATAATCAGCAACAGGTAAAAGAAGGAGCAGCAATTAAAAAAGTTGAAACGAAAGCACAAACACAACAAGAAGCTTTAAAAAATGTAAAAGCAAAAGAAACGATAAAACCAAAATAATTCAGCTCGTGAGGGAGGGTTTATACATTGAGTGCGGAACCAAATCGCGACTTTGAAAATGAACATCATCCTGAAGCTGAACTAGGGAATGCTAAGCCTGCCTTGAAAAAGGCAGGCCATTCTTTAGGAAAGGCGGCTGGAAAAGGATCCAAAATAGCGGGTAAAGCAGTTGCACAAGTTGGTAAGAAAGTAGCGGTTAAGGTAGCTCAAAAGGCAGCTACAGTTGCAGTTGCGAAGCCATTATTAATAATAGCCGGTGTTATTCTGGCTGTTGTTGCAGGTTTAGGAATAGTCATCTTTTTATTAACTGCTACAATGGGAGAGGATGAAGTCAGTCCCGGGGAAATTGGTGGTCCTTTTACACCAGGTACTGCAAGTGTTAGCCCTGAAGTAATGAGATGGGAGCCATTGGTGAGAAAGTATGCAGCACAACATGGAATTGAAGCAATGACTCCATTAATACTAGCTCTTATTCAACAAGAAAGTTCTGGGACTCAATTGGATGTAATGCAAAGTTCGGAATCACAAGGATATGGTCCAGGATATTTTACAGATCCAGAAGAAAGTATTAAATATGGTTTAATGCATTTTGCTGATTGTCATAAAAAATCCAACGGCGATCCAAATATTACACTACAGTGTTATAACTATGGTACTGGTTATGCAAACTATGCACTTTCTAACGGTGGATATACACACGCGAATGCAAGAGCATTTTCAGCAGAACAGACAGCAAAAACTGGTTATAAATGTGCTTCTTGGCGAAGTGCAGAAGCAGTAGCCAATAATTGGTGTTATGGTGATCCAGACTATGTTCCACATGTATTAAGATATTATCAAGGTGGTAGTGGTGGTGGACCTGTAGCCGGCGGAGATGAATTATTTAAAAAGGTAATGGATGAAGCAATTAAATATCAGGGGTGGCCCTATGTTTGGGCAGGAAGAACTCCACAAACATCATTTGATTGTAGTGGACTCATTCAGTGGGTATATGGGCAGGCCGGTGTTAATCTAAATGGTACTGCAGAAACACAATTTAAAATTACACAGCGAACCAATGATCCACAACCAGGAGATTTAATATTTTTCCAAGGTACCTATAAACCAGGTATTTCACACGTTGGAATTTATGTAGGTAATAATCGTATGTATCATGCGGGAGATCCAATTGGTTACGCAGATTTAAGTAATCCTTATTGGCAACAGCATTTTGCGGGTTATGGTAAGGTGGCAAGATAGGAGGGGTGAAATGAAAAAAACGACAATTTTATTAATCGTATTGCTTATAGGTAGCATAGGATTGAATTTTAAAATAAATGCAGATAATGCCCAACTTAAAGATGAAAAGGCAAAGCTGTCTAAGAAAATACAAAAAGTAGAATCACAATATAAGGATACGGAGAAAGAATTGCAAGCTTTAAAGAGTAATAACCAACAACAGGTAAAGGAAGCAGCTGAGAGATTTTTGAAAGCATTTCGAACATATGATACTGGTAAAGGAGAATCATATCTTACAAATGTTGAAGCGTATATAACTCCAAATGCGAAGAAAGAATTGACACCTCCTGGTGCACCAAATCCACCGGCTTCAAGTACTGCAGAGGAAAAAGATAAGAAAAAGGTAGCTTTTAAATCAGAGTACATTGGTGGCGAGTTGTACTATGCTTTCATAGATACTACCAAAGCAAACGTACTTGCTAAGGTTAAAAGTAAAATGATTATCAATGGTATATCATCTGAAAATATGTCATTGATGCAAATCAATTTAATTTATGATGGAAATAAGAAGTTATGGCTTGTAGATAAGGTTATTCCACTAGCTGATTTAAGGGATCAAATGCCGTAAGTCTGTAATTAAATACGACATAGTAACGTAATAATAAAAAAGCCCTGAAAAATCAAGCACTTAAAAGGTGGTTCCGGTATTCGATTGGAGTCATCTTTTTTAATGTCCACTGATAACGATTATAATTATACTCCTCTATATAATCCTTTATGTTGAGCTCAAGGGATTCAAAGGTTTGACAATCTTTATAATCTAATTCATCTTTCATATGACCAAATGTTGCTTTTAAATACAGTCGCGACGTTAAAAAAAGGTTACGATGTTTTATCCTTTTAATTAAAAAATTCTAAGTGAATTTTAATCAAACTTTTTTATAAAAAAGAATGTTTATTTGAATAGAAAAGACTCCATTTTGATTAATCTTTTTCAAAATGGAGTCTTCTTATCTATCATATAATATGGGTTTGTGGAGCTTTTTTGATTAAACTTTAATTCAAATCAACAACCGCATTGGTTGTTTCCCCATTTAAGCTACGTTGATTTCGTATTATAAATGATTTTCCCATCTTTTTCACCTCCGTTCTACAAATTCAGAAATATATGCCAAAATACTATAAAATATGCCAATTTTGATTATAGCAAAATGAAAAATGTTGAAACATGCTCCTTTAAGAAGAAAAATAGCAACTTGCAACAGCTCACGAACCTATTTGTATCAAGGGATAAGAGAATTTTATGATTTTTTTTGTGTTAAGGATACCGCAAACGTGTTGCAAGTTAAGAAGAAATAGGAAAGAGAAAAAGCAACCATGTTGCAAATTAAGGACTACGGGAAAGCAAAGCGCAAAAGGAATGCAAGTAGAGAAGAAATAGGAAGAGAAAGAGCAACCATGTTGCAAGTTAAGAATTAAGGGAAAGCAAAGCGCAAAAGGAATGCAAGTAAAGAAGAAATATGGAAGAGAAAGAGCAACCATGTTGCAGATTGAGGATTAAGGGAAAGCAAAGCTCAAAATCTTGTAAATATCTGTTACAATAAATTAAATATAATAGTAGTAAGAAATTTTATAATGAAAACTACTTTGTTGTAATCCGTGGTTTAGGGAGGAATATAAAGTGGATAACTTATTACAAATGTTTCGAGATGCATTGCTAATCTCTGAGCCAATTTATAAAAAAATGAACTAGTATGGAATAAGTGGAATGCATACTTTAAAGATGTTGAAAACAATAATAATAAAGTATTAACCTCACCTCATGCTTCTTCATCATATACTGTATTAGTGTCTTGGCTAGAAAAAAAGCAAGAATCCGGTATTACATTAGTACAAATTTATGCGAAAATTGATTCCTATAAGGAAGAAATATATAAAGAAATCGAAGGATTTATAGAAAAAGAATTTCAAGATGTAGCACCTTCAAGTTCCATAGTAGTAGAAAATGATCAAAATATAGATAAGACAAGCATAGTAAACCATGAGGATTATTATGAGGTAAATAACTCTGCTGTCTATTATAAGCTAAGAGATGGGATTGCAAAAAATCAATTTGAAGAAGATGAGTTAAGTAAGGTTTTATAATATCCTATTGAAACTAATTCTTTTAATGGTGTAGCTCAGCTTTCTTCACACAAAGATGAAGATTTAAGACTTACAAATATAGAAGAAGCTGCTCGGTGGAATACCCTTGTCGATGATGTAATGAGTAATATGGATGATTTAACGGCAGATTGTTTAGATGCAATTACAATACAATGGATAAACGAAGCAAAATCTCCAGATGAATTCATTGATTTTTCTTATGAGCAAGTTTTAGAAATGTGTAACATTCCAAAAACAGTAGTCAAAAATAAAGAATACTATAGAGCGGAAGATAAAATTAAAATAGCAAAGGGAGTTGCGGCTTTAGCAAGCATTTTTATCTATTTAAATGATGATAATGAGGTAGTAGTATTAAATGACCGTGATGATGATGGAGAACGTTTAGAATTAAAACGTGAAGTAATCAAAAGGTTATTTGTATTAGATTCAGTTGTATTGTGGAGACATAGTGTTACTAATGAATACATGGGCATTGAGTCTTGTCGTATTAAGCCAGGCAGCTTTTTAACCAATTACTTATACGGATCAAATAATACAACAGCGTTATTGTCTAAAAAAGCACTTGAATACAATAGTTATAGACACAAATATCATAAAAGGTTAATTCGATACTTAACATGGCAATGGAGAATTAACCAAATGTATTAATCATTGAAAAAACCATATTCTATAGGCGGGGACAAAGGGCTGCTAGCAGTAATGGATATTCCAAAAGATTGGAAGCCAAATCGTATTAGAGAACAGTTAGAAAATGTTCTAATGGATTTAGAAAATGAAAAAGTAATTTCTCATTGGGAATATAGTGACCCACTTGATGAACAATAAATTGGGAAACGTAATTGGTTTAAAACTATTATGCTAATTTAGGAATAACGATTTTACCGCCTGAGGAAATGCTGCAATCAATGGATAGGGTAATCGGAAAGAAAAGTATAGAAGGACTTCAAGAACAATTACCTGAAGTAACAGTTGTTAAAGAAGTAAAGAAGACTGTAGAATCAGTCGAACAAATAGAGAAGAAGATCCGTGAACAAATACTGAAAGTACACAATGAAAAAAAAGTAAGCATTCGTGAAATAGCAGATGAAATTAGTATTTCTCCGTCTACATTATCTAGGTTTTGTAATTATAAAACAAAACGTTTATCTAAAAAGGCATTAGAAAAACTAACGAAATGGTGTGAAAGACAAGAAATATTAGAAAAGATGTAATATAGACTAAATATTTCTTTTAAAAATAGTTAAATTAAAAATACACATACATTATGTATGTGTATTTTTAATTATAAGAGACTGAATTGCCTTTATTAATAGCAATTTTGGAGAGTTAAAGTCTTGCAGGAACATCAATCTAGTTATGCTGTTTAATCCACTACAATTAAATTTCTTGTCTTATCGATATGGTTCAGTAACATACGATACTCTTCTTCATACATAGTTAAACGTTGTAGAAGGGATTGATTCTCCGCTTCTAAATCTTCAATTTGATTTTGTAAAACTGTCAATTCATTCACATCTTTATAATTTTGTAGAAAGAGAATAATGTCATCTAATGTAATAGACAAAGAGTTTGTTTCTTTTTCTGGTGGGGAGAGAGGAATGTTGTTTCCCACTTTTCGGTGTTGTTTGGCTTGTTGTATTTCGTCTTGGTATTGTTTTCTCACATATGAATTCCAACGAAATCCACAAGCTGCGGGTGTTCTAGCTAGTAGTTTTGCTACTTCTTTGAATGCAGCTAACTGTGTTCCACCGTTACGAATATACTGAAGTACTGTTGATGCGAGAATTAAATCGTTATCATTAGTCCAAGAATCTTGTCTTGAAATTACCACGTTTTAACCCCCCATATATGTTTTATATTACATATATGCAGTTACTTAAAATGATAGAAGCTCAATCTCTCTTACAATAATTAGGGGTAAGTTTATAGAAGTATCTATGATTTTTAATGCAAAATTACATATAAGGTTGACTATTCACCAAACCTGTAACTATAATAGTTACAGGTTTGTAACTGAATTAATAGATTGGATTGACATGAGCTAGTTCTATTAATGATGTATAAACAAATATTTAAGAATGAATGGAGTTGAAAATATAGACCTACATATAAAATATATTTCTAGAAAGAAATTAGGTAATATACATTTTTTTATAATTACATATTAATAAAAAGAGGTGCGCGTTTTGAAAATTTTTAAGGGAATTCTAGTTTCTTCAATTGCATTAACAGCATTTAATGGAGTAGGTGGTATACTTCCAAGTGAAAAATCAGAAGTTGCCTACGCAGCTACTTACAATTATTCAAATAAGCAATTGAATTCTACTGTACATAAGCAAGCTACTAAACAATTAATTTTAAAATTTAAAAATGAAGCGAATTTACCATATCAGGATGGAATAGAAAAATTCATTAAAGAAGAAAAACAAGATCCTGAATTCATTGGAATTTTAGCTGAATATCCAAATGTAACTATAAATCGACTTTTTAATTCTTTAAATCCTAAAGAAATTAAAAATCTAGGTAAAGAAATAAAAGATTCTGATCATATTTCTTCTAATTTGCTAAACTACTATATTGTAGAAACTCAAGATGGTATTGATGTACAAGCGTTACTTACAAAAATTGAGAAATCATCTCTTGTTGAAACGGCGTATTTACAGGAAGAAGAGGCGTCACCAGAAGAGCGTTTACCAAATTTATCTGTTAACCCATATGATGAGCCTAGACTTACAAGACAAGGTTATCTTGAACCAGCACCATTAGGAATTAATGCACCTTATGCCTGGAGCATAAAAGGTGGGGATGGAAAAGGGACTACATTCGTAGATATGGAGTATGGGTGGTTATTTAGTCATGAGGATTTAGTGAATCAAAAGATTGAATTGATATCTGGACAGAATAAAAGCGAGCACCATGATCATGGTACTTCAGTCTTAGGAATTGTTTCGGCAGAGGATAATAACATAGGCGGAATTGGAATCGCACCCAAAGCTAAGGTAAAGGTTGTATCTCAAATTAGGGATAACGGAAATTATAATACAGCTGATGCTATTTTAAGTGCGGTTAACAATATGCAAGCTGGAGATATTCTTTTACTAGAGGCACAAGCAACTTACGATGGATATGGAGATAAGAACTATCTTCCTGTAGAAGTAAAACCGGATATATTTGATGCAATTCGTCTGGGAGCAAATAAAGGAATTATTATTATTGAAGCAGGTGCAAACGGCGGAAACGATTTAGATCAATTCAGAGACCGTAATGGTAAACAAGTTTTAAATCGTAATAGTCCTGATTTTAAAGATTCAGGGGCAATTATGGTTGGAGCAGCTTCTGCAAGGGTTCCTCATAAACGTTCATATTTCTCTAATTACGGTAGTAGAGTAGATGTGTATGGATGGGGGAATGCAGTTGATACTACAGATGCTAAACCAAGTAAATTTACAACAAATCTATATACATCTAGTTTTGCTGGAACATCTAGTGCATCGCCTATTATTGCTGGTGCTGCTGCATCAATTCAAGGAATTGCAAAAAATAATCAGGGAAAAGTATATACACCAAGCCAGCTTAGGGATATTTTAAGTGACCCTAATACTGGAACGAAATCTAACGATCCAATCTCTGATAAAATTGGTGTTTTACCTGACTTAAAAGCCATTTTATCTAAACTTGGTTTTTCACCAAACTTAGGTAATGATTCTTCCATTGTATTTCCTGAAGAGCAAGAAATAAATAAAGGAAATCAAGGTTCTACTATTACGTTCCCGAAAGAGGATTCCGATAATAGTGAAGGGAACTCTAATTTCATTTTCCCAGAATAATAAAAATACCTCTTATTTAGAATGAGGTAAAATAGTTTACTCAATAAGAACAAAGGATATGGATTCAATAGAAATACGAATTCATATCCTTTTAATTTTATGCTGTTTTTACTACCTTACAAAAACGTAATGTTAGCGTAATGGAAATGAATGTTGGCAGCAAATAGATTAGGATATAATTTTTGTGAGAAAAGATATGAGGTGAGTAATATGAAACGAATAGTGCTTATGTGTAGTGTTTTTGTGATGTTTACTGTGTTGTTATCGGGGTGTAATTTAAATCGTCTTGGTACAGATACATATTATGTGCAAATTACCAAAGATGGTGAAAAATTAAAAGAGAAAAATGTAAATGGGGATACGACTTACCAATATAAATTACCTGGATTTGATAAGGATGGTAAAGAGAAAGAAATGGAGTTTACAGCGTTAAAAAACCTTCGTAAAGAAGCATTTTTACATATATATTACTCTGAGAAAAAAGGTGTGAAATCTTGGGAAGAGATTAAGAAAGACGAACTCCCTACAAAAGTAAAAGAAAAATTAAAGGTGGATTAATATATAAGTCTTTGTTAGAGTAATATACCCTCAAATTATTAGAATTTATATTAAAATAGGCTAAAGTTCTTCAGAGTTATAAAAGTAAAAGGCTGACATACGCTGTCAGCCTTTTGCTCTTGCAAGAAGAAAATATAAAAGGCATTTAACAGGCGAAGTGTTGGATTATAAACAATTATTATAGTTCAAGGCTACAACATACCTACCCCCTGAACTATAATAATTTTAGGTCAGAAATAAGCTTCTAGTTTTGTGTAAGTATTTGTAGTAGTTTAAAGGATTGATGATTGGTTATGATATAATAAAATTCAAGTATACTAAGGGGGATTAATGAGATGATTTTTCGAAGCATGATAACAGCTATTATAGAAAAATTACAAGAGACGGTGAATCCCTATTGGATAATTGTGTTTGGATCAACGGCTGAGAACAGAGAACGAGAAGATAGTGATATTGATATAGCTTATTTAAGTGACACAACTTTAGGGAACTATGAACGTTTTTTATTAGCACAGGAGTTAGCTAACATTGTTCATAGAGATGTTGATTTAGTTGATTTATCCGAAGCTTCTACAGTTTTTCAAGCTCAGATTATACATACAGGAAAGACAATATTTTGTTCGGATGAAAAACGTAAGGTCATTTTTGAAATGAAGACCTTAAAAATGTATTCAAAATTAAATGAAGAACGACAGATAGTATTTGATGATATAAAGAAAAGAGGTTCTATATATGAAGAATGAGGTTATTTTAAATAAAATTTCTACAATAGAACGTTGTATAAAAAGAATTCAAGATGTGTATGGAAATGACCCTGAAAATTTAGAGGACTTTACAAAACAAGATTCAATAATATTGAACATACAAAGAGCTTGTGAAGCGAGTATTGATTTAGCGATGCATATTGTTGCAGGGGAAAAATTAGGACTACCCCAATCTAGTCGAGAGGCCTTTGACTTATTGGTTACAGCAGGATTACTTAACGCTGATCTAGCAAATAAGTTAAAAGCAATGGTTGGATTTCGTAATATTGCTGTTCATGATTATCAAAGTGTAAATTTAGATATTGTTCGTCAAATTATTGAAAAACATTTAACTGATTTTAAACTATTTACGAAAGAAGTAATGGGGATATTGGAATTTTAGGCAAAAGAACAGAATAATAGGGCTGAGAAAGAAAGTAATTCTATGATTCCCAAACCAGCTATTGAAACAATTACTTAATTTCGTAAGAAGAAACGCGGTCATAAGATGAATTTGTTTATGTTGTAGCGAGGCTTTGCATGAGATGTGTGTAGTTAATAGTAGGAACAATATCCACATAAAAACTTATACCTCTTTCACCAAGCTAAAACAAGAAATTAAAGCTTATATGAAATACTATAGTCAGCATAGGTATCAGTGGAATTTAAAGAAGATGATTCCTGTTGAATACAGAAATCATCTTCTTACGACTGCCTAACTTTTTTAAAATGTCCTTTACAAAGGGGACGGATTACCAAAAGAGGCCCCTTCTTCCTTCATTAATCTTATTGTTGAGACAAGAGAATTCTTTCCTTCATTTTTAAAATAATTTCATCAGGATTAATTTTTTTTGCTGATGGAACTCCTAAAATAAAAGAAGCACCTTCACTCGCATATACTTCTTCTCCATTTTCGTGAGAAACAACAAATAATCCTTGTCCTTCAAATTCAATATATATAATTTTTTTGATTTGTTTTACGTTTGTTTGTATAGACCTATAGATTTCATATAAATCCTTACTACGTTTTTCTCCCCCCATACGTATAGGCTCTTGTTCATTTGTGAAAATTAATCCCTCTGGGTTGTTTTTATTTAAAATAAACCATAATTTTTCATCTGTAGGCAATAAATATTCGGATAGTTTTTGGGAGTCATTATTTATAATATTTTGTTGTTGTATTTCATAGACATGGAAAAAAAATGTGGATATTTCTAAAGGTGAGTTAGATGTAAAATTATGATTTTGATAAAGTTGCTTCCCATCTTTTAATAGGGTGCTTTTACTATTTTGATAATCTTTTAATGCTATCTTTTCAGGTGGCTCTTTAGAATTATCCGTTGCTTGAGCAATTTTATTCATACTTATTAATGCAATACTTAAAAATAAGCCTAAAATTATAGTTCTCAGTATCTTTTTCATAAACTTATGTCCCTCCTTATTTTCATTTAATATCCTCTACTAATGCCTTGAACTGTTTCATTCCACCAAAATCTATCGTTATTTTTAAATGATTCAAAGTTATGTTGATAATGATCTCCATACCAAGGATCCATATAGGTAATATAGTTCATATTATTCATACCTTTAAAATAACCATCTAACACAAGAAAATGACCAATATTCCCTCCATTTTTCCAATTAATTAGTGTAATCATTGGTTTATTACTATTAATTTGGCTTCTAAACTCATCATAAGAAAGAGTTCCTCTATTAATTGTTGAAGTTAAACCAAAATAAATAAGGCCATTTTGTATTTCTCTAGAAGTAGCTGGATAATTGTATAAGCCTCCCTTTACATATCCTACAAATTGTTGTTGTGTAGTTGGTTGCCCAAAATAGTTTAAAACAGATACTGAAGTACCTGCCCAACACCAATTAGACTGCTGTTGTTTAATGTTAGGAACATTTAATTTAATAGTTGTTATGGAATTAGGTGGATTTCCATTTATAAATGCCGAAGCAACATATACTTTTTTACCGTTTTTAAAAAAATAAAACCAGCGATTATCTATACTTCCAGTCCAATAATCTTTTAAACTTTCTCCATATTCCCAGCCATTGAAATAAACGGTTTGATTTCCTTGAAGAACATCTATTATATTTCCGTTTGAATTTTTATTATCACGCACATTTACCCCGATAGGGGCAGTTAAACCTGAAAACTCAACTTCCTCGGCAAACACATCATTGACATTAGAAAAGTTCCATACAGATAAAATGAATGCAACTATAATTAAAATTCTTTGTGCAAGCTTCATCTTCTCACATCCTCATATGGTATGTTTAAAACACTATTAAAACGAAAAATTAAGTTACTTAACTTTTTAAAATTTCAAGTACACACTACTTTTTTATAACTCATGATGTAACGCCCCTTTCATTTTATTTCTATACTATTTTAATTTATTCTAATATCCGCATAATCCCTCTTGAAATTCTAATATGTAATAAATATGACACAATTAAAATTTGGTTCTGGAATGCTCCCTAGCTAGCAAATAGGAGCATAAAATGTGAGACAGGTAGTCAAATATGGCTGTTATAAGAAAATAGTAGATAGAAAAGGAATCAATCAATAATAAATCATAAAAATACCCCTAGAGAAATCTGCAGGCGTTTTTTATAGATGAAGTCTTCAAAAACATACCTTTAACTCATTTTTTAGAAATCTACCTTCCGTTCATTAGTTCCAATATTCTGAGTTTGTTTTAGAAATAGACACTACTTTATTTATATAAATATGCAATTATTCATATTTATATAAATATTTTAAAAGTAATTGTATATTTAAGTTTGTAATTATACTTTTTATTTTACTTATATTGAAGGGGGAAGATGTATGAAAAAAACTGTTATTACATTACTTGCTGCAGGAACAATGGTAGGTGCGCCTTTTTCAACTGCGTTTGCAGAAGAACAAGCATCTCAAAAAGAAGTAATGGATAAAATGGAAGTGCAACAAAAGAATTGGAATGAGGAACAAGGAAGTCCATCATTTCTTTCAGGTGAATTATCTGATAAGAAGGTAGAAACTCAAAAAGCAGTGAAAGAGTTTTTAGAAGAAAATAAAGAACTATTTAAGGTAAATCCACAGACGGATCTAATACTGAAAGAAGTAAAATCTGATGATTTAGGTATGAAACATTATATTTATACAAGGTCTGTAAATAAAGTGCCAGTTGATGGTGCACAATTTATTGTTCATACAGATAAAGAGGGCAAGGTAACAACAGTAAATGGAGATGTTCATCCAGCTGCTGCAGAAAGTCTGAAAGGTAATACAAAAGCAAAAATTACAAAAGAAACAGCCCTTTCAAATGCTTGGAAACATATTAAACTTACAAAAAATGATACCTTAATAAAAGTAGATGGAAATACATTAGACCAAGTAAAAGAAAGCTTAGAATCTACAAATGAAAAAGCAGATGTAGTTGTATATGAAAAAGACGGAAAGTATTATCTAACGTTTAAGGTGCAACTGCAATTTATTAAACCTTACGGAGCAAACTGGCAAATCTATGTGAATGCAGAAGATGGATCAATCATAGATTCATATAATGCAGTTACAGACGCAGATAGCCCTCAAAAAGGTTATGGATATGGAGTATTAGGCGATCGGAAAGAACTGAATACAACCTTTGATAGTGTAAAGAGGAAATACTATTTAAAAGACACAACAAAGCCTATGAATGGAGGCTATATTGAAACATTTACAGTAAATCATAGTGATGCAGATTATCCAGTTAACTATCGTCTTCTGGATGATGATAATGCTTGGATAAATAAAGATCAAGGACCTGCGGTCGATGCTCATTATAATGCTGGAAAAGTCTATGACTACTATAAAAATATTCACAATCGTAACAGTATTGATGGAAAAGGGAAAACAATTCGTTCTGGTGTGAATTATGGAGTGGATGTAAACAATGCATTTTGGAATGGACAGCAAATGATTTATGGAGATGGTGACGGACGTGAATTTATTCCGCTTTCTGGTTCTCTTGATGTTGTCGCACATGAATTAACTCATGCTGTCACACAGTATTCAGCTGATCTTCGTTACGTAAATCAATCAGGCGCATTAAATGAATCGTTCTCTGATGTATTTGGATATTTTGTTGATCCTGCAAACTGGGATTTAGGAGAAACTGTGTATACGCCTGGTATTTCTGGAGATGCACTTCGTAGTTTATCAAATCCCGAAAAATATGGACAACCTTCTCATATGAGAGATTATCAATATCTTCCAGCAACTGAAGAAGGCGATAACGGTGGAGTACATATTAATAGTGGTATTCCGAATAAGGCCGCATATCTGACAATCAATGCTATTGGTAAAGAGAAAGCAGAAAAGATCTATTATCGTGCATTAACAACTTATTTAACACCAACAAGTGATTTTAAACAAGCTCGTACAGCTTTATTACAATCTGCAGCTGATTATGATGGCTATGGTAGTGCAGCATATAAAGCAGTAGAAGATGCTTGGAATCAAGTGGGCGTAAAGTAACTTAAAATCCGTTTATAATATTTTTATGCTTTTGAAATTTAAATCATAAAAGGACCTATTTCTTGTCATATACAAGTAGGTCCTTTTATAGTTTTATTTATATTTATAAATCATTATAATAAGTATAATGGATAAAAAGGGAGAGTCTTATTATGAATATTTCATCAAGTGGAAGCACTCAGGTATTAGATCAAACAATGATTTTGGTAGGACTGGAATCCAATCTAGCAATGATAGAATTTAACTTAGATACAGAGGTAATTTGGGTAAATGATCACTTTGCGCAAGCTTTGGGTTATACAATCAGTGAAATGAAGAACATGGTACATAAACAATTTTGTCCCTATAATTTTGTAAATAGTAGTGAATATAATCAGTTATGGGAGAATTTAAAAAAGGGAATTAAGTTTCAAAAGAAAATTCAGAGAGTTGGTAAAAAAGGCAATTTAACTTGGTTTGAGGCTACCTATATTCCAATTAAAAATGAACAAGGAGTAGTAGATGCTGTACTAAAAATTGCAACGGATATTACAAATCGTGAAAATCAAACGAGAGAAGTTGTTTCACATTTAAAGAATTTATCTATAGATTTAGGAAGTAAGGTAGACATTAATTCTAAGGAAAATATGAAAGCGTTACAATCTTTAAAAGAACAGATTAATTTAGTAAGTGAAATCGCTCAAATGATTAAGGACATTTCTTCCCAAACTAATATTTTATCTTTAAATGCAGCAATTGAAGCGGCAAGAGTAGGAGAACATGGACGTGGATTTGCAGTAGTAGCAGAAGAGGTAAGAAGATTGGCCAGTAATGTTGATGGTGCAATAAAAAAAATAAATTTAAATGTAGAGAGTATCACAAATGGTGTAACTATTGTTAGGAATGTGACTGAAAAATTGCAAAGAGAAGTGATTAATAATCAAACTGAAATTAGTAATACAATGGAAAAGTTCGAAAATATTGTTGGGTAAATGTAATTATAAATAACGATCTTTTGAAGTTAAGTTATAAATTCTATATAAAAAAGAAAGCCATGTCTTATATGCCTTTCAAGTGATTACTATTTTCTAAAGAGGGATGAAAGCTTAGGTATATATATAATGGCTAAATAAATAATTTTTTTGCATATTTTGTTGGTAATAGAGCATGATATTACCAAATTCAACGGAGGTGTTTAAAAAATGCAAATTCGCGAAAATAATAATTCAAACGAAATTTTAATAGCAGCTGCAGCAAGTGCAATTGAACAAATGGTTCAGTAGGTGGAGAAATTACAAAACGTTTAGTTCGTATGGCGCAAGAGCAGTTATCTGGTCAATATAAAATTCACTAAAGTTAAAGGTATATCCCATTCAAGGGATATACCTTTTTAATTTGCTTTTAAAGAGGGCTGTTCAATTTTTTATTGTTGGTTCAGTTTAGACACTGCAAATTTAGCTGTGAAATTCATTTTCTTCATGTAAGAAGAATTTACTCCTGCTTGAAATTGAACGGAAATATTACCATCTTTTTGTGCTTTGAAGACGCGACCGTATGGTGAATTAGCATTGTATGTGCCAATTACTTGATTATCTGCATCAAAGACTGTATAAGAAATTGGGAACCCGGAATTTTGTACAAAGACTGTAAGCTCTTCCCCTTTATTAAGATTAAATGATTCTTTTTGAGAAACTTCATAGGAACTCATAGAGTAATATTTTGTAACTTCTTGAATATCTAAATTTGTAGTTGCCGCACTCGCTTTAGGTGCCTCTGCTCCTGGTAAGTTCATACCTGATAGTACTGCAATTCCTAATGCCCCTGCTAAAATAACTTTTTTCATAATGCTAGTTCCTCCTTTAATATACTGTGAGATTTGAAACCGGAGTGAAAATATCACTTCTTGAAACCATTATAGTTACAACGAGAATGATTTTCAATGAGATTTGATATGTAATTCTGCATACATAAGATTTCGATATACGGTAATCTATCTGAATTTTAAAGTATTCTTAAAGAAGGAGATGACAAATCTTCAAAACTATGAATAGGACGGTAACTGTTTTTGCATGTGTTGGTCCCATAAGTAAATATTTGGTTGGCTTTATTTTTTTGTATTTTATGTAAATAAGCATTCAAATATTGATAAAGTTGTATTATTTGGAATTGTTAAACAAAAATGAGAAGTTATATGCTATAATAAAGCTGCAATAAGGTTCAGCATCCTAATCTTATTGTGTATATTTAACCTATGTATGTCGTTTGTATAAAAAATAAGAAGTCTCTCAAAAAGAGGCTTCTTATTTTTTATAAGGGGGGATTACAGCCTTTCCCGAACGAGAAAGCCCCTCGCCTTTAGGCATGGGATGAAAGTGAGGTTGGATAAGGAGTGCTACTAAAAATCGCAAGGTTTGTGGCACTCTAAGTATCCAAAATGTTGGTATCTTTTATTTTTTTATCTTTCGTGTTGCAGTTTTATAATCTAACTGACACAATGCAAACGTGATGAATGATTATAGAAGAACCCAAACAACCGTGTCATTAATTAACTATCATTTTGTGTTTTGCCCACGATACAGAAGAAAGATTTTTCTTAATACAAAA
>NZ_JBBBBL010000029.1:0-34281 GCF_037120585.1 Bacillus sp. CCNWLW194
TAGTAAAAATTTCCGATTTATAATTCACTTTTTTTATAAAAATAAGTTACCTATTTAACCAATTTTATTTGTAATTTACCTTATGGTAAATTACATTAATCCAATATCTAATATTACTTTAGAATTACATAGAGGGGATGTTGTGGATATCATTACCAAGATCCTTGATTAATCTCCCTCTATCTATGTATTTTTAGTTTGTTTTAATTCGTCGAATTTTCAATTGATATTTTTAGATATTTTGCCGACATTTTATAAGCACGATTATCAAAGAAATAGTCTCCTAATTCATGAGCCAGTTCACTTACTAAAGGATATTGTTTCTTTTCTAAACCCATTTCAATTGCTTTTTGCATATGTTTTTCATATCCATAATCATCTCCTCTTAATTTAGATATCTTCCCCTTCAATCCATATAGTTGAACATTAGCGTAAGGTACATCAGAAATTGATAATACCTCAAACGCTTCATCCATAAATTCATTAACAGTTTTCCAATCTTTAAATTCTATATAAATCTCTATTAAACTTCGTAATGCGTATACCTTTTGATGTTCTTGTTCGAGAAACTCACTTAATTGCAAACATTCTTCATAGTACTTAATAGCACTTGTATAGTCTTTCAAATCTTGGTAAATTTTACCATAATTGTATGAGATGATAGGAGCATATACAGAATTGTCATTATTTTCTAATTCATATTCTGCTTGCTGTAAGCATTCAAGAGCCCTGTCATATAATCCATCTAAATCATACAGTATTGCGAGCATTAACAAAGTATCTATTACTTTATTCTTTATATTAAATCTCAAAAATATTTTGTAAGCTTTCTGCGCATACAAACGACTAATGCTTTTATCTTTATACAGCGCTTTATTTACAAGACACAGATTATAATATACACTGGCGTGTTGAGTAGTTTCTTCTAAATCAAGTAAACTCTCTATCTTCACGTAGATTTCATGTGCAGCCATATAATCTTGTTTATTATAAAAATAATAACCTCGAGCCATTAAATAATATATATAATCTTCAGTATACTGGGGGTCTATTTGATTTGGAATAACTTGCACAGCCTGATTTACAATTGCTTCTACATATAATAAGTTATTATTTCGGGAATGATAGTATATTAAAACACCATAAGCCTTTAATAATAAAAGAATAGAGTCTATATCACGAACATACAGTTCTAAAGAAGATAGGTCTTTTTCACTTATAATTTTATCATTTTTATACTTATTACATATTTCAAGAAGCATAGGTTCTATATCCTCATAATCTGCATCTACAAGAAAATTGTAATCAACATCTAACTTTTCAGCGACCTTTTCTAAAAAGGAAGCTGAAGGTTTGATTTGTCCATTTTCAATTCTGCTTAAATACGTTATAGAGCATATTCCTGATACTAATTCCCCTTGCGTAAATTCTTTATGTATACGGATTTGTCGAATACGTTCACCAATATTCATATTTCCAATCCCTTCTTCTAATAACTTAATTGAATTATTTTTGAGTAATATTATATGTATGAATTACCACAATAGATACATTATTTGATTTTAAACAGGGAAATAATATTGTATATTCCCCTATACATATCAATCCAAATATGAAAAACAAGATTAATACAATACAGCTGTAACTAATTACTTTATTTATCAATACTTGTTTTAATGCAACTGAAATGTTTAACGATTATTTTATACTATTGGCTTTCCTTTTCCCCCTCTTACATTTCTATATTATACCAATTTAATAATAATCATGCTTAAAAAAATGCATCTTTTATACCTTCAAATTTTTGAGATAAAAGCCCTGTGTCAAAAAACGATAAGCACTTACAAGACTTTATATGTTGTAAAAATTTTCTCAAATACTCAAACATGTAAAACACTACAGAAAAAACTATTAAAAATCCGCAATTTTTTTTATCAAATTTTACTAATTGTTATTAACATAAATTAACACGTACATTATAGATATAGAAATTCGATTAGTTAAAAGAGAGTTATTCTGATGTTAGAAAAAAATTTTATAAATACGATAAGCAACGTTATATTTATAAACTCTTAAAGAATCTATCACTTCAGTTTACTCGTTTATTTATATTAGTACATTGGTATAAATTTTAATGGATATTTGTTTTATTGCTGAAACATGTTATAAAAATACGTTGAAGGAGAATGCTATATGACGTTACAACATGGCACATATTTATTAGAAAGAGAAAATAAAGAAAATACATTTGATGAAGAGCGATATCAGAAATGGTTAAGTAAGACAGGATTAAATGAATCAATTATTGATACTCTAATTCAGGAAAACAATATAGAGTTAGAATATTTCAAAACTGTTTTATCAAACAAAGAGAATCCTGAGTTAAATACTTCTTTAGAATGGATCGCTATTGTCAACACATTAATAAATGATAATACATATTACAATAAAGATATCGAATACTTAGAGGGATTTGAAAACATTCCATTTTTCGCATTTTATGTTCCATTCTTTAACTATAGTTTGGAAGTAATATCAAATAAATTTAAAGGGGTTCATGAAGAAAAAATATTCTCTATCAATATAGAAAACATTACAAAAAGTATTCTATTAACTGTAGCTGATAGAATTGGCCAAATTGGATTAAAAGTATTAATAACAGAGATTAATATGGCGAGAACTGGTGATTTACTAAGTGGTGAGACTGAAAAGGAAAGATATGCTAGCTTTATTAATGAATTTCTTCAAGATAAAGAGTATATCCAGAACCTATTTAACTCTTATCCTGTAATGGTAAGACTAATGGTAGAAACTGTGCATAGTACTGTAGATGCAATGTTTGAGATAGTCTATCATTATGCGGAAGATCGAGATCAACTAGTTGAAATTTTTGGTGGAGATTTCAACACTTTAACCTCAATTGACTTGGGCGCGGGTGACACTCACCAAAATGGAAGAACTGTAGCTATGCTAAACTTTAATAATAAAAGGAAATTAGTATATAAACCTCGCTCGTTAAAAACAGATGAACTATTTAATGAACTATTAATTTGGATTAATAAAAAAGGATTTAAAAAACCATTAAAAAACTTAACAGTATTAAGTCGAGATGAATATGGATATCAGGAGTTTATTTCAGGAAGTGAGTGTAATACCTCGCAGGAAGTTGAAAACTTCTATTATAGACAAGGTGGATATATAGCTTTATTTTATATACTAAATTCTACAGATTTCCACCATGAAAATATTATTGCTGATGGTGAGTATCCTATATTTATAGATCTAGAAACACTATTTAGTAATTCAATTGAATTTAATAATGAACTAACAGATAATAAAAGTGCTTTTTTAAAATTATCATTAAATATTAAAGATTCTGTTTTTCAATCGTTAATGCTGCCTGTAAAATTCAGTGATGATCCTCTTATTGATTATGATCTAAGCGGTTTAGGAATAAGTGGTGAACTAGAAGTAGAGCCTTCTGCAGTAAATGCATTGGATAATGTATATAGTGATCAGATTAAAATGGTTAAACAAAAAGTTAAATTAAAAGAATTCAATAATACCCCACGAATTAAACAAAAGAAAACAAATGCTAGTGATTATATTGAAGAAATTATTAATGGGTTCACGGATATGTATAAATTAATATTAAATAATAAGAAAGAATTCACATTAGATAATGGGCCTTTATACTCGTTTAAAAATACCTTTGCAAGACAAGTTTTCAGAGCGACTGAGGCGTATGCAAGATTTGTATCGGCAAGTATTCATCCTAATTACTTAAAAAATGGAATTGATAGAGAAGGCTTATTTTATTATCTATGGCATGGTATTAACCATCAACCGAAATTCAGCCGAATTGCAAAGTATGAAATACAAGACCTTTTAAGAACTGATATACCTTACTTTACCTTCAAAGTTGGTTCAACAAGTTTATTTAGTTCAGATAAAATCGAAATTAAAGACTTTTTCGAAAAAACTTCGATAGATGAAATAAAAGAAAAGCTAAATAAATTAAGTGACCTAGATCATGATCAACAAGTAGAATTTATAAAGCAATCTCTTGGCGCGATTGCTACAAACGAGCAAAAAGAATACACTCCGTACGGATATAAAGAGGTTGAAAAGAGTCTTTTAGATACCAAAGAATATCAAAAAGATCAATTTCTGAATGAAGCAAAAAAAATAGGCGATGAAATAGTGAATCGTGCTATTGTAGGTGATAATTTCAAAGATGCATTGTGGTTTGGGCTTAACTTAGATAATAATGAACAATTTAAATTATCCCCTATAAGTATTGATTTATATAACGGTAGCTTAGGAATAGTACTATTCCTTGGAGTACTAGCAAAAGAAACTAATGATGAAAAATATAAGAAATATGCTGTTGCTGGATTGAATTATATTGAAAATAAGTTAGCTCATACAAAATTACAATCGACTTCAGCATTTTCAGGGTATAGCTCCCTTTCATACGTATACGCTTATTTAGGAAAAATTTGGGGCGATCAAAAACTCATTAATCAATCTAGAGAATATATCAATAAAATTGATTCGCTATTAATTGAAAATGAGACCACATATGATTTTGTAGGTGGATTAAGTGGTTCCCTTCTTGTATTAGTCCGACTATATGAAAAGTTTAATTTTACTGAATTAAAACCTATTTGCGATTTAATATCCCAAAAATTATTAAATCAGGCTTCTGACCAAATAAAGAATAATACCTTGCTCACTGGATTAGCACATGGTGCTTCTGGATACGCTTGGCCATTACTAGAATATGCTTATAAAATGGATCAGAATCACTTACAAAAGGATATATTAGAAATATTAGATTATGAAAATAGCAAAGTAAATGATAATCAAGATAATTGGTTAGATTTAAGAGAAAATGAAAGCTTTGACGCGCCAGCATTTTGGTGTCATGGGGCCGGTGGAATAGGCATAAGTAGATTAATGATGTCTCAAATTATTGCAAATACTAATATTAGCGGTGATTTACAAAAATGTATTAATGTACTCATGACTAAAGGATTTGGTACTAGTAATACCTTATGCCATGGTGACTTTGGAAATCTTGATTTTCTTTTAACTTATGCTCAAGTTACAAAAAATAATGAGTATATAGAAATCTCAAGAGAAATCGGTAAACATGTATTAAAACAAAAAGAAGAGAATGAACAGTGGAATTTAGATCAACACGGCGATGTAAATATCTTAGGATTCATGATCGGAACTTCGGGTATAGGCTTTGAATTATTACGTTTAAATAACCCTGATATTCCTTCCGTGTTAAGTTTAGATTTACCGTAAGTTTAAAGATATTTCTATCACTCGTGATTATGTAACTGAAAATATAACAATTAAACCGCTTTTATAGCCAAAAGTTAAACTAATAGGAGTCACCATATCAAAGAAAGAAAATTGTACATTCGGATACAATTTAGACACAAAATATCCGGTTCCTTGTACGCTAAGGGATCGGATATTTATTTTACTGTTTTATATAGCTTACAATTTCTCGCTTATTTAGATACCATAGAACATTAAAAAATATCAACTTGTACTACATTATCTGTTGTAGCATTAGAGCTTCCTGTAGTTACTTTTAATGAAATACAGTCACCTGCTTGAAATGTCATAGAAATATTATTATTGATATTGGAAGTTAGGATACCAGTTAGTGTAACGGTAAGAAGTGTATCTACAACATTTTTAAATCCAGATTCAAATGCGAGTGTTGGAAAAATTACATATCTTTAATATCGTCTTTTGAGATACTTTAAAATAACATATCGAGCCGTTTCATTTACCTTACAAAGATGTTAGGCGGATATAAGGTTAATAAAAATATAGAATAGGAAAAAAGAGAGTGTAGGGGGATATATATGAAAAAACCAGTTGTAGTCGTTAAAGACGTTCAAAAAGTATACGGGAAAAAAGGGGAAAACCAATCACACGCATTAAAAGGTGTGTCGTTCTCGATTCAAGAGGGGGAATTTGTTGGAATTATGGGACCATCTGGTTCAGGGAAAACAACGTTACTAAATGTAATTTCAACATTAGATAAAGCAACAGGCGGTGTTGTTGAAATTGCCGGTGCGGATATTACAAAGATGAAACAGGGTGAACTTTCTGATTTCCGTTCGCAAAAATTAGGGTTCATTTTCCAAGACTTTAACTTATTAGAGAACTTATCTATTTATGAAAACATTGCACTTCCGCTTTCACTTCAAGGTGTTCCATCACGTAAGATTGGACCGAAAGTAGAGAAAGTAGCGGATATGTTAGGAATTTCAGCTATACTTCAAAAATATCCATCTGAAGTATCTGGTGGACAGAAGCAACGTTCAGCAGCAGCGCGTGCGCTTGTGCATGAACCAGCTATCATTTTAGGAGACGAGCCAACAGGAGCGCTTGATTCTAAAAATGCCACAAGTCTTTTAGATGCGATGACAAACTTAAATGAAGAACAAGACGTATCAATCATGATGGTTACACATGATCCATATAGTGCAAGTTACTGTCAGCGTATTTTATTCATTCAAGACGGAGTGTTATACAAAGAAATTCACCGCACTGGTGCACGTGAAGTGTTTTATAAAGAGATTTTAGATGTACTTGCAGACTTAGGTACACAAAAAGCATAAGAAAGAAGGTTCAGGCATGTTATTTAAACTTTCTATGTCAGGACTAAAAAGTAAGCTAAAGGACTATATCGTCTTACTTGTTGGTCTTGTCATGTCCATTTCAATTTTTTATATGTTCCAAACATTAGCGTTAAACGAAGCCTTTCTTAAGGCAAACTCTATTATTAGTGAAATTGGAATAGTATTCCAATCTGGTTCAATCTTATTAGCAATTATTACCTTCTTTTATATTCTATATGCAAACTCATTCTTATTATCGCTTCGTCAAAAAGAATTAGGTATGTATATGATGTTAGGGGCAAAAAAATCTAAGGTTACATTCCTTATGTTCATCGAAACAATTGTTTTAGGTGCGGCCTCCCTTGTAATCGGGATTGCAGTAGGTGTAGGGCTTGCACAAGTAATTGGTAAACTACTTATGCAACAACTGGATTTTACTTCAGGTGGTTATGAAGCGTTTTATGTTTCTTCCATGATTGTTACTTGTGTTTTCTTCTTTGTGCTATTTGTATTATCAGCAATTATGAATAGTATTAAACTATCACGTATTACAGTTCTACAACTTGTACATGCAGATTCAAAAACAGATAATGTTTCTGTAAAAGGTGCGAAGACTGTTATCTTTGCAGTATTGGGGATTATTTTATTAGCAATTGGCTATGCTTCTATGATTTACATGGATAAGTTAAAACTAGCTGGGATTTTTATTGCTTTAATTACTGTAACATCTGGAACTTACATGTTATTTGGAACGTTCTTACCTCTTATTATTAAAAAGATGAAAAGTAATAAAAAACGTAATGAAAAAGGACTTAATGCTTTTACATTTGCACAGTTAAACTTCCGTATTAACAGCTTAACAAAAGTACTAGCGACAGTAACAATGTTAGTTGCGCTTGGAGCGGGGGCAATCTCAGGTGGTATGGCATTTAAAAATAACGTTATGATGAATGTAGATACTCTTGCGATTTATGATGTTACGATTCATAATCCAACGACTGAAGAAAAGAAAATCTTAAATGGTATTACATTTAAAGAGAAAAGCGAATATCGCTATAAAACAGATGATAAATACGTTTATTATGTAAAAGAAGATTTAGAGAAACACCGTCCTTTCGTAAAAGATGTTAAATATATTAAAGAAGGAGTAAAAGATCCTGCTAAAGTGAAAAAAAGAGCTTCTGAAAAACTACCAACAGGAGAGATTTCGAAAAATAACGATAATTTAATTTCAGCAGAGTGGAAAGATGTCTTCGGAACGCTGGAGCCCTCTTATGTGCATCCCGATCAAACAATTAAAATTGTCGATCAAAAAATATATGATAGCTTAAAAGATACAGAAGGTACTGTATTCATTGGAAAAACAGATAATTTCTTAACATACACAAAAGAATGGGAAAAAATTGACGAGTTACAGTTAACCAAATATAAAAATCTAAAAATTGATGATATACCAAGTAAATACGCGATATATACTGGTTTTTATGGCATTTCGAGCGGGACAGTATTTATGGGCTTCTTCTTAGGAATTGCTTTCTTAGCAATGATGGCAAGCTGTTTAATGTTTAAAATTCTATCTGGTGCATCAAACGATATTACGCGTTATCAAATGCTTCGTAAAATCGGTGTGCGCCGTGAATTATTAACAAAGTCAATTTATAAAGAATTATTCTTAATATTCCTATTCCCAGCGATTGTAGGGATTGCACACGTATTAGTTGGTATGAACATCTTTTCGTTCATCCTAATCAATCCATATTTCCTTATTTGGCTTCCAATAATAATTTTCATAGTCATTTACTCAATTTACTACTTCATTACAGTTCAATTGTATAAAGGCATTGTTCTTCCGAAAGAAAACTAAACATAAAGTAACTTCAAAATCAACTTTTATTGTATATTTTGAAGTTACTTTTGTTTAGTCCACTTTTTTCAGCACACTGCATCTAAATAATAAATCTATCAATCCCAACAAAACTTTATTAATTTCCTCTTTATTATTTAAACCGATGTTAAAAAACATTTCTAACAAATAACAAAGATAACCATCAGAACTTCGAATATCCTCTCGCACCTCACCATGCATTTCAAAACATCTAATTTTTCCCTATTACAAACAATTTAATAGAACACTCACTACTCTTTTTATCGATGTCTAAAAAAGCATCTAATAAAAAAATCCAGTAATTTAAACAGAACATACTGTAGTAACAATAAGAATACACCTTGTAAAGAACAAACAATCGATCATAAAAATAAAATCTAAACAGCCTCCAAACAAAATAAAAGACCAACAAATAATTTCACGTACTGTAGTTTATACAGAAAAACCAAAAGAGAAAAAAATATAATAGAAATATGTATTGGCATAGTGGACAAAGTACCAAATTAGCCCGTATTTAGTGTGATAGAATCACTGTTATCCCTTGGGAGTAGATCATATAATCGCTCTGCAGCTCCAGGGACGATTGATTGAATAAACTCCAAGTACAACTCTTTTTGTTCTGTTGTACGACCAATAGCATTATTAAAAAGCAACAACAAAGTAGACAGTCCAGTTTGTCGTTGACTACCTTTACCGATCACATGGAGATATATTTGCTTTGATTTCTTTAGCACATTATTTAACGTACTTCTTGGAATTCGCATCACTTCACATATTTCTTTTTGAGTAAAATATACGAATCCTTTTTCGGTATTTTTTTGCACGTTTAAGAAGTCAATGATATCTTGTTCCCACTCATACCAATGACTACGCACACGATCCTTGCGTGCTTTCTTATGTTTATACCAATACTGTGATGGTACTAGAGTTGAAAATGTTACCTTTCTATCTGACCAAATTTCTAAAATTTGATTGATGTACTCTTTGTTTGCGCCTTTATATTTACCTGAAAAAGCACTACGAATAGCCTTTTGAATACTTGAATTTTTCAAAGGGCTTTTTAGGCTTGTATTAAATTCATCCAGTAAATTATATGCCTCATCTTGAGTCATTCTTGAAGAATAGCATGCTAACGCGAGCGTAAATACAGCGTTATCACGTCCAAATACACCTTTTTGACCTCTGATATGTGTGCATGCTAATACCTTTTGCACCCATCCTTCAGTAATTTGCGTAGTTTTAATTTGCTTATTTGAAATAACCGTAAATAAACTTCTACGATGGCCGATATCTTGATCTTTAGACCATTCAATTAAATGAGATAAATTACATGTACTGTTTGCATCAAACCATACTATGTTCTCTTCATTTGGCATACGGAAGAACCCGAAGTCATTACATGTCAAATCAACACCAGGTAAAAGATCGCTTAGAGCTTTTCTGATGTTCTCACTGATTCTTTTTGCACTACGTAATCCCCGGAAATCGTTCTTATTCGAAATAAATAATGGTTTATCCAACACAAAATAAACCTGGTATCCCTTCACACTTTCAACAATAACTGTAGGCATTCCTAACTGCTTGTCCATTGCTGCAAGTACGATTTCCCCTGGAGTAAGATCTTTTGTATCAATATCAACAGTAAAGCAATTAATTTGTTTTAGATTTCGTTCTTCATGCCCTTTAATGATTTTTCTGTTTCTATCTATGTACGTTCCCACTCTAAAAATATTCGGAGTCCAATGTGTAGCTTGTCCAATATGGTCCAGTACTGTTTCTTGAGAAGTCAATACAACTCCCTTTGTACCATATGAGTTCGTTAAATCTTCTTTTGTACGTGTAATAAATACAAATCTGTCATCCATTTTGATACTAGAATCCTGAGAATCTAACATGAATATGCTAGCTCTTGAGTTTTTATATTTATATTTTCGTAACCCATCATGTAAAATCAATTCAATTGCTTGTTGCGTTTTATCCATGTTAAATCTCCTTTCCACTAGATTTTTGACAATAAAAAAGGTGAGCAGTTATAACACTGCTCACCTCAAAAATTCTCTGGAAAGTAGATAAAAGACAGACTTTTCTCCATATTCAAACAAACTTAAATACGGATTTCTACCTTTACAATCTAGCTCTAATTAACTATACTAAATACAGATATTTTTATATCTCTAACAACATAGTTAACTAGAACGGACGGAGAATTTTACATACTGGTTTTGCAGTGTGTAAATGGAATACAAGTTGTTGACAGCAACGTGTATTCACCGGGGAGTAAAGTTATTGTCAGTAACTCTACTTTTTCTGTCAGATTGGGACCTGAGAAATCTCAATTAGACAGCCGTTCTTTTTTTATTTATTTTTTTATTTATTTTTTTACCATTTATTTATCTAATAAGCTCTTTATGTACAGTATCAAATTAAATCACTTTTTGTTGAAAAACTTGCTAATTCTTACATTACAGCAAGTTTTTTTGTTTGTAAACAGTGAAATTACGCGTAATTTAAATAATATCCCTATTTCCCTATTTCTATTTTTCCCTATTTCCCTATAGGGATATTTCTATTTTTCCCTATTTCCCTATTTCCCTATTTTTTAGTTTTTTTTCTCTTTAAACCTCTCCTTGAAAATCTTCACTCTCACTTACTTTTCAAACCCGACTCGAATTAAAAATCCCCTTTTAAATCAACGTTTTTGTTATAAATTATTAACTCTATCATTCTATTGCATATACAGAACATCATTGTTATAATTCATTTAATAATATAGAAATATCCCTATTTCTATAATTAGAAATATCCCTATTTCCCTATTTCTATTTTTCCCTATTTCTATAAAGGGATATAGGGAAATTTTAAAAAATATTACTGGAGTGTTAAAAATGGCTATTACAATTACAGTTGGGAATTACAAAGGTGGCGTTGGTAAAACCACAAATGCTGTATTAAACTCTTATGAAGTTGCGAAAAAAGGAAAGCGAACGTTACTCGTTGACCTTGATCCGCAGAGTAATGCAACGAAGTCTTTAATGTTAACGAAATCCATTCTTAATCCAGATGAAATTGTAACGGTTGAAAAAACATTAATGAAGGGGATACAAGAAGGGAATTTAGATGGTTTAGAAGTGGAAATCATGGAGAATTTATATTTAATTCCTTCTTATGTTGATTTTCAAGATTTCGCAAAGTTTCTTTATAAGACCTGCACTTCTGAAAAAGAAGAAGATCACTACTTTAAAGGATTACTTGAAAAGATAAAACATAAATATGACTACATATTTATTGATGTTCCTCCTATGTCACTAGAAGTTACGAAGAACGCCGTTGTAGCTTCTGATTATGTTCTAATTGCTTTACAAACACAAGAACGTTCTCTTACTGGTGCAGAGAACTACGTTAATGAACTCATCAAGTTGAAAGAAAAATATGATCTTGATATTGAAGTAGTTGGTATTCTTCCTGTCTTATTAAAAAATAATGGTAAAGTTGATGAATACATTATGGAAAACGCTCGTGAAATCTTTGGTGAAGAGAACCTATTTAAAAATGTCGTTCCTCAAATGGAGCGTATTAAAAGATTTGATGTAAATGGTATTACTGAAAAAGATAGACATGATATGAATGTAATTGAATTATACGAAACGATTAGTGATGAATTATTATCTCGTATCGATATGTTTGAAAAAATGAAGGTTGGTGTGTAATATGGCGAAAACTCCTGGTTTGTTAGGTAGAAAGAAAAGGAACTTTGAGCCTACTGAGCCTTATGTACCAAAGCAAGGACAAGCTGCGATTGACAATAACGTTGAAGCAACTGCTCCTTCTCAACCTAAGACAGAAGAAAAACAAGTAACTCGAAAAGCAAAAAGAAACGAAAAAACTGAAACAAAAAAGAAATTTAAAAATCAGCAAGGCAGTATTAAAATTTCTAATCAATCAAAAGAAGAACTTGAAGTATTAATGAAACTTTCAAACACAAAATTCGCTTATGAAATCATAGATTTACTTATAGATCGTTATGTAGAAAACGAACTAACACCTGAGCAGAAAAGGAAATTCAAGCTCTTAACAGAGATATAAAAATATGGAAAATTAGAAACATCCCTATTATTATAAGTAGAAAAGTAGAAATGAATACTTTTCTACTTATGCGTAATTTATCTAGTAACACCCACCAGAACTTCCATCATGGCTTTTTCTTCTCTCTTGCCGCTATAATTCTTTTACGATATTCCTACATTATTTTAAATATTAATAAGAACAGAAAAACAAGGATACATACTTGATTCAAATGTAAACTTTTAAATATTAGTTTACATTCGTTTCCCCTTACACATTGACTTCTCACCAATTCCTCTGATATTCTCAAAATACATAACAAAAGTATACATTCAAAACACTATAAACAAAGAGGTCAAAAATCATGAACAAAAAACTACATCTCATTGATGTCCAACCCATTCGAACAAAAGAACATATCGAAGATATGAAATGGGCTCTCAAACGCCATTGTTCCGAACGAGACTATATTCTTTTTCTTGTTGGCATTCATACCGGACTACGCGTAAGTGATCTACTCCAACTTGAAACCCAAACCATAATAAAATTAAAACGAAAAAAGAGAAAAGAATTTAAGATCAAAGAAGGAAAAACGAAGAAAGAACGCATGATTAATCTTACTTCTATTTTTGATGAAGTCTATTCGTATGCTCAAACCCTAGAAAATACATGGTTATTCCCTTCCCGAAAAGGAAATCAACCCATTAGTAAGATCCAAGCGTATCGACAATTGCAAAAAGCCGGAGATTTTGCCAGTGTAGAATCTATCGGAACACACACTATGCGCAAAACCTTCGGTTATTGGTTTTATAAACAAACTAAAGATGTAGCTATGCTGCAAGAAATTTTAAATCACAGTACACCACAAATTACACTTAAATATATAGGGATCAATAAAGAAGAAAAAGATAATATCCTTGATACATTTCAAATCTAACCTTTCTTATTTTGGTTAATTTTAATATATTGAATATATAATATATTAAAAGGAGTGTTCATCATAAATAATCTAAATAAATTCCTAAATGAAAACCAATTTATCAAATATTCCCTTTACATAATATTAGGTGCCGGAATTATAAAAATAGGCTATGAATTTGGATATTACATTGCAAATTTAGCGATGTAAAGATAAAAAGACCAGATTAATAGGATGTTTCTCTAAGAAATACAAAAAACCTTAGGTTATTAAAACACCTAAGGTTTTTTAATTCAATAGATTAATCCATTAAATTTTTCAACTCTAAAAACAATTTTTAATTACATCACCTAGTTCAAAAAACTCCAAAACAGCTTTTTGTGTTTCACCCGGTAAAGCTCTAGTAGATACACTTACCGCTCTCTTAATAGCATTACCTCTACCATAACCAAGATTACGTTGATGCTTATATGCTGTTACAATGGTCTTAGTCATAGAGTTAATACCACCCATTAACTTAGCCGCTTGTTTAACCTTTAAAATTTTTGCCCATGGAAGAGCATTTACAGCAATCGCTTTTCCAGCACTAGAAATACAATCCCAACTAACACCACGAAGTGATCCATTAAGATTATCCGCTACAGCTGTTAAATTATCACCATCTGCTATAAAAGTATATCCAGCAAACTCAGATCCTTTATTTTCGTTTAACCATTCAACCCCAGAATCAATTCCTGAATTCGCAACAGCATCTGGCATTTTTTCTACTAATTCTAAAAGTGGAGATAAAGCTTCATAGTCTTCAATTTCTGATTCTATCTGTTTAGTTTCATTCTTAGTTGTTTTAACTTCTGCATTTGCTACCGGAAAACTAAAGATTGTAGAAAACATTAAAAACGAACAAAAAAGAATACCTAACCTTAAAAATCTTTTTGACATACAAAAACCTCTCCCTTTATTTTACATTTATTCAAATCTATGCGAATACTTCAATAATACGGTAACATATATTAAAATATAGTCCATACCTAATTTAAATTTACTAAGGAGGTTTTCCACATGAATAAATACATTTTACCTGGAATCATACTAATCTCTATCATTACCTTTATTGCAAACTTTATTGTTAATGATGAGAAAATCAATGCTCTAATTGATGTCATTGGCCTTATTTTAATTTTAGGATTCTGGGGTTTTTCACGAATGAGTAAAGATCAGAAAAAAAACAAATAATATTTTAAATAAAAAGCTAAGAAAAAAGATCTAGTTTTTACTAAATCCTTTTTCTTATCTTTTTTATTTATATATTTAAATATTATAAATACGGATTTTTAGTCCGAAATCCATCTTGCAACAGATCATTGCATGCTTTTTTTATAATGCTACGATGCGTTTCTTACTATTTAATATTAGAATAATTAAAGTAGTTGAAGGAGGTACATATATGGACATTGGAAAAAAAATAAAACATTTAAGATTAATAAATAAAATGACACAAGAAGATGTAGCCAGCCAGTTATTTATTTCAAGACAAGTTATATCTAAATGGGAGCTAGGAAAAAGTCTTCCTGATCTAAACAATTTATTAGCCTTAAGCAATCTATTTAACGTTTCTATTGATTCTTTATTAAAGGAGGATTCAAATTTGCAAAATCAGATAATAAAACAAAGCAATTATAAAAGATATTTATTAATAGCTTCTCTCTACATATATTCTTTAATTACTATTGCTGTTATATTTTATTGTCTCATTGCCTTTTTACTTATGCCAAAAGACATAAAAACATCAGATCTAAAGGTTATTAATTCCCACTTTTATCAAGAAAGCGATAAAAAAGAAATTCTATATATTTATAGTAAATTAACACCTTTCTTCTCCAATTATTCAGGGGATTATAGCATCGAAACAAAAGAGCATGAAATAAATATTCATGCTAATCGAAATTCAATTCCTTTTAGAAATAAAGATGTTTTATTTTCAATTGAAAAAGATATACCTCACGGGATAGATTGGCAAGAAAAAGATGTTTACATTGTAGACGAAAATAATAACAAAATACTTATATATAACCATAAAAATAAACAACTATATTATCAAACAAAAAATTAAAGTAGGTGATCAAAATTAAAAACATCTATAAATATATTTTTATACTAACTACGCTTATTCTTAATATAATTAGTTCTCTACTTATAATGAATACCCCATTTATACCAGGGAATATGGTATTTGCTATTACATTTTTATTTTTCACCATGCTATTCCAATCAACTACAATGCTATTCATTATATATATGATTAAAAATGAAATATCTAAAAAGATAAAAATAATATTATATGTTTTTTTAACACTAGATATATTAATCTTTTTATTCTTAATCAATATGACATACATAGTAGCAACATCATTAAAATATTATTAACATCTTTATAGCAAGGGAATGCTTGTAGACTGATCTATACTGCATTCCCTTATTGTATGTATGCTATATTCTTATTCGCCTTTTTCTAACAGTAGAACCACGAATTTTGGCGAAGACATTGGTTTTTGCCCTTTACTACTGGGGCATCCGTCCTATGCTTTTCATTCCACGATTCACTTGACTACGAGCCTCTTGCCCTCATAGTCAAGTGACTTTCGCGGCATAAACGCATAGGAATCAGTAGATTACTTCCAAAATTGATACCATTTCTTTTCATTACTTGCCGCAACCATCTGTTTTACTTCTTGAAGCTCTCGCATAACAGTCATAACAGCCTTATCACGATCAGCAACTTGTTGTTTCTCTACAGTATCGGAGTGAGTTAATAATTTTTGTTGCGATTCCAATAAGTTTGTTAGTTGAGCTATTTGTTCATTTTGACTCTGTAATTGTTTTTGTTGTAACTCCACTGTACCTTTTAATTCTTGCAATAATTCTTTTAAATCATCTGATTTAGGTGTTATAACAGTCATATTTATATTCTGAACTGTTAACCCTTCCTCTTCTAAAAGTAATTTACAAGCATCTTCCAATGTAACTTGGGGCATACTTTTTAATTCTACTAACCTTTGTAATAATCCAATATCATAATCATCAAAAATAACGCGTTCTCGTTCATCTCTTTTAAAAGCATAACAGTTATAGCTCTCAATTAATAAATAATATTTTTTAATCGTAGACGGCGATACTTTCAATCTTTTAGCAACTTGGGATACATTTTCATAAATTATAGGAGTCATAATAGTCATAACCTCCTTTTTAGTATTTCAAATTCGTTATAACGGTTATAACTCCTCTATCTTAGCACTTTAAATAAACTTGAGCTAAATCTACTCTTCCTTTTCCGTGACCTAATTCTTCATGAACTATATTCATCGCGTCTTGTACTTGGCGATAGGTAGTTTTAAACTCTTGCCGAATCCCATAATCCGTGCGTTTTCCTCGCTCGTGATTTTTTAGCATATAAGCCAATATTTTCTGTCCTTGCTCATAGGATTCCCCTAATAATTCTTTAAAACGTTCCCTCGCAAACGTATGACGGAACATATGCGTTCCATTCGTAGGAATCCCAGTTGCCATTCCAGCTTTTAATAGGGCGGCCCGCAAAGTATTATCTTTAACTGGAATGACTTTTTCATGTAACTCTTTATCTTTAATCATTTCATAGATCTTTTCTTGCAACCTTTCAGGTATCTGAATTTCACGTCTCCGTCCACCTTTTGTAATTCCTTTTCCATTCTTAATCTTTAAAACACCCCTCTTCAAATCAAAATGTTCTAAAGTCAGATTGATAACTTCTCTCGCACGAAGTCCCAAATGTAACTGTAATTGAAATGCATTCCGAACATGGACAGAGGGGATGTTCTCTATTAATCTATTGGCGTCTCTCAAGCTCATAGAGCGATTCTCAGGAGCTTTCTTATCTTTTTGGTTGTTATAGCTATACACCCTTTTTTCAGAACAAAATCTCACAGGGTCCTTTTGAAGCTTCTCCGCCTGTCTGTGCATAGCTATTTGTAACTTCCTTAGGCACGTCTCAATATTCATTAAGTGTCCGTGGGACACCCCTTCTTGTTCTTTATACTGTAAATAAGCATAATAATGTTCTTCTTTAAAATAAACGATTCGTGTAATTCCATACTGTTCCCTACAAAAACGTGCAAAATCAATTGAAACTGATATTGTATTTTGAATATGTTTAAAAGAATATAAACCTCTCGTATGCTGTCCTTCTTTTTTTGCTTCATATTTTGATTGCCCAATACAAATAATTTCTTTTACTGCATTTTCAATTTGCCTTACAAGGGATACTTTTGAAGATCCTCGCCGTCTTCCCATATTCCCGCCGCCCTTCGGTCGGCCCGTTTTCGCTCACGCTCAAACGGGCATAATCCACCTTATGGTGCGCGGCAAATGCGCCGCACACCATAAGGTGTCAATCCGCTACTCCATATGTATCTGTAAAACTTCAATTTAAGCCTACGCCTGTCGCTCCATATTTAGCGTGGAGAGCAACTGTTATATCCACGTTTCTTTAGCAAATCCACTTGTCTTCGCAACGGCACGGCTATAGCCGTGCTTTCTTCGTACCTTACGGTCCTCACTCCTTTTTTTATATTGTTTAATCCAAAAACACATTCATTCATTTTCATGATCTCATTAAAAATAAATAATTATATATAAAAAGAGCCGTTCCGGACTCAGAGTCATAAACACCATATTAGTGTCTGAATCTGAACCGCGAAACGGCTCTTGAATGTTTAAAAGAAATAAAAAAGAAAAGTAAATCTACATTAAATTTAACATAAGTTAGGTATAGATTCCATTGATTTTCGTTGACTTTTAAAGTGGAGACTGATTCCCTCTTTTGGATCTAATCCCTGTGTATTACATCTATCTATACGGTAAATGAAATTATTAACGGTTTAACTTGTATACTAACAAATTTAGGGCAATAAACGCGGCGCGTAATTGTTGTGGGAGTAATTGATAATCCTCTTTCTCCTATTATTTTCATCAAATTACGAAAACACAGATTGTAACGCGAGTACGACCTGACCATTAATAAGAATGGTTGAAGCTAATAATCTTTACGCTTGAATAGGTTTTAGATCAATGAGTATGGAACACTATCAAAAAAACAGTACATATCGCAAGTTAAAATGCTTTGTACTGTTGCTTACTTATCTATTATTTTTTACACCTGCTATAGTTAAAATTTATTTAGTAAACTAATTTATTTTCCCATTAAATATATCCTATAAATCTTATATAAAATTTAAAGTACAGGTACTAATTTCCAAACAACTTTTTCTTTACCTAAGTAAGCTCTTGTAATAGGACCATTTGTTACTTCGATATCTTTATAATTAAGGTATCCTCCTTCTGCTTGCAGGGTATATCCTCCTTCTACAGGAGTTATTATCCAATCAACCGCGTATTGTTCACCCAAACTAATATATAAACCACCCCCACCCTCTATAAAGTGATCAACAAGTCCTATCCCAGGCATCGGATAAGGCATCCCAATATGGTATTTCTTTTTTTCTTCAGAAAAAACCAATTTCATACGAGCTCCATTAGGTTTTTCCACTGTATTTCCTAGTGAAGGAGCCACTACTAAAGATGGCAAAAAATTAAAAGACCGATGAGAACCTAATCCTCTTGTTGGTAAATCTGCTGGAACTATATAATAATTTTTACTTGTATCAATCCTATCTTCTACTTCGTTTACTGAATTAGATGATACGGATGCACTTGCCTTCTCTATTGGCAAAAATCCTAAAAATGTAACTAAAACCAGGAAGGATATTAATACTCCTTTACTCTTCATAAAATCATCTCCTTTAAAATATTTAACTTATATAATAACCACACAAAATAAATCTGAATATTAAGAAAATTAATTGTGAAATTTAGCATAATTCTTGTTCAACTATTTTGTTGCGCATACTATGATTAATACATTTATGCTATAGGAGCCTATTCAATTGCATTAGTAAGGATTCAAAATTTTAATAGGATAAATTTACATAATAAAATTAACCATGCTTAATAACATACATTATTCATGACCATTGCAAAAATTATTATTTTGGAGTCTTTCCATGAAATAAATCAATCATGTTGGAATTATAGGTGTAGTAGAATGGAGTGTGGTTGTTCGAGCAATTGGTATAATATATAAACGACTGAAGAGTAAAAAAGAAAAGTTTTCTTTTTTACTCTATCATTTCAAATAAATATGATTTATTGAAAGATATCATAAGTAACCATTCCCAAAGGGTATTGGGATATAAGGTGACAGTTGGATTCGAACCAACATAAAAGGGTATGCTAACCTTGTACCATTCCTAATTGGCATGCCACCATATGAAAAATATTGATATACTAAAATAAAAGGCGACAATCGGATTTGAACCGATGATACAGGTTTTGCAGACCTGGGCCTTACCACTTGGCTATGCCGCCATATAATTCTCTATAAAAGAGAATTAACACTTTGTTTTACAATTAAAACAATGTTAAACATCATATCAATTAACCATTAATTCTGAATAAATGGATTCCACACCACATTATAGCATTGTTTATTTAATTTAGTAAATAAAATTACTGATTTTTCAAATATAACAATCATTTATAGGAAGCCTTCGACATTTTGTCTTCTGTGCCTATTAAAATTTCGTAGCCTCCCCTAGGCAAATAAGAGAAGAGGCATGTGACTTCAACGTACAAATATGTGTTTTATTATATGCATCATGAGTTGATCCTACTAAAATAGTGAACGGAAATTCGATATTACAGGATTCTCTTTCCCCTATAGATAGGGATAGTTCAATATCGTAAATAAACTAATTCTCTAAATTAAAGTTTTCTTTTTGAGCATAATTAAAGACTTTAGATTCCTATTTTTAGGTCAACAGATATATATCCTAAATATAGAATGAATATCTAATAAAATAATTTTGTACCTTGATAACACCCAATACCTTTTCTATCAAATAGCTTATCTTTAAATGCTATAAGATCAGTGTAATAAACTATACCTATGACAACCTAGATTCAAGTATAAATCTTTTAGTGTTAATATGTTCTCTTTTTTAATCTTGAGTCCTTCGTTATCTATATTTAGGCATGATCATTGGATCAGGATATGTGTTCATCTGATTTGGTAAAAATGCAGCTATAGCAGCTGGAACTGTCTCGATATAGATATCGTCTGAACCCGCGCCAGTTACAACCTGTTTTAATTCATTTTCATCAACTATACTAATCAACCCACCAGTATTCCATTTTTGTTTTCGCATTTCATCTGATTTTTTTCTTCTAAACATTTGATATCCACCCTTTTTTATAATTTTTTAGTTTGAATTTAAGTACGTAGAAAATATTTAAGATATTTCTCTTTTAAATTGCTACATTTTATATTTTTAAAGCTTAAATGTTAAATTTATAGTTTGTATCGGTATGAATGATTATTTATGATTCCTCTATATAATTTTTTAGGAAACCGCACTTGAGAAATAGATCTCAAGCGCGATTTAAATTAATTAGCATCTTTTTTTCTTTGAGGCATAAAGGTAGTAACAAATGCAACAAGAGCTATCCCTAGACCTAATCTTTCAGGAATGTCAATATTTAACCCGTTATTCCATTGATATATAAAGGAAGCCAAGATTAAAAGGGTAACTACCCCACTTGCATATCTGATTAAATTACGGTCTTTTTTTGTTTGAACTTTCATATCTATCCCTCTTTCTTTTTTATTAGATTCATGAATATATATGCTTAATTTGCTAGTAACTTGTAATTCGGTTCTATATCCTTGAAGAAGGAAGAGTAATAACCAGCTTTTAGCATTAACTCCTTATGAGTACCTGATTCTATAATAGTTCCTTTATCCATCACAATTATTAAGTCTGCATTCATTACTGTAGTAAGTCGATGTGCAATTACAACTCTTGTACATTTTATTTCATTGAGATAATCATCTACCTTCTTCTCATTCAGATGATCTAATGAACTTGTTGCTTCATCTAATACTAAAATGGATGGTTTATGAACTAAAGCTCTCGCAAGTGCAATACGTTGTCGCTGTCCTCCTGAAATATTGAACCCCATCTCAGATATGAACGTATTATACTGCATAGGCATCTTCATAATGTCATCATGTATTTGGGCTACCTTAGCGGCTTCAACAACTTCTTCTATCGATATATCCTTATCGTAAATTGCAATATTTTCAAAAATAGTCTTATTAAATAGTGTAACGTCCTGAGGAACTACACCAATTTGACGTCTCAATGATGATTTTTCGATATTACTTAAATCCACATCATCATAATATATTTTCCCCTCACTCGGATTATGCAATCCCAATAGTAGACGGGACATGGTACTCTTTCCAGCACCAGATTCTCCAATAATCGCTACTTTTTGGCCCGGTTTAATTTCTAAATTAATATTTTCAACAGACATTGGACTATATTTTGTATATTGATAACTTACATCTTCAAAACGTATACGACCTTCAAGATTAGTTATCTCTTTCATATCCGGAGTTTGTTCTTCTTTTGGTGCATCTAATACATCTTGTACCCTTCTTAAATACGTACCAGTTACAAAGAAAGAATTAAACATTTGGACAATTGACTGACTTAGCCCAAAAAATTGATTGGAAATAGCATGAAAAGCTACTAGATTTCCTAATGTTAACTGATTGTTTAAAATCAAATATGCACCAAGCCACAGAGTGAATAAAGGAGCTAAACTCCCAATAGAACCACTTACTGATTGAATATAATTATTAAGGTTTTGCTTCTTTCTATAAGCTTTTAGCAACTTTTTAAAATTTTTATTCCATCGAGTAAATATTTTATCCTCGATTCCAGCTGTTTTAACATTGAATATTCCATACAAAGTCTCTGTTTGAATACTTTGAACTTCACTATTCGCCATAATTTCTTCTTGGCTAACCTCTTTTACTTTGGAGCGTGTAGCAATTAATAAAACTGCGTTAAGTGCTGTGAACACTAAAACAGATACCGTTAAAATTGGTGATTTAATTATCATGAAAACAAATATTACAATTAGTAAACCAACATCTAATATACCCTTAATAAGGTTTGATCCAATCATATCTCGAATTATTCTTAGACTATTTACCCTAAATAGAAGATCTCCAAATTTTCTTAGGAGGAAAAAATGATAAGGTAAATGAAGTAAATGATTAATAAATTTACTCATCATTTGTTTATCTAAAAAATTCTCCATTACAATTACAACCTTACCTCTAACTATATTGAATAGAAATTGGAATCCCACCACAAATACTATTGATATTAAAAAGATATTTAACAAATTAAAATTTTGAGGTGAAATAACATGATCTATTAAATATTGTATTAGAAGGGGTATACCTAAAGTGAATAATTGTAACACAAAGGACAGTAGGACTAAATTTATTAATAGGGATGGTCTCTCTTTCAATATATTAATATATGGTAACCATAAACTTTTAGGCTTCTTCTTAACAAACCTTTCACCTGGTACGCATGTCATAACATATTTTGAAAAATCCCTTTCGAACTCTTCCTTTTTCACCTTATTTCTTCCCACAGCGGGATCAACAATTATTACTCCATGTTCAGCTACTTCCTCTAGTACTACATAATGTTTTTCCTTCCAATAAATAATGCAAGGGAGTGGGACCTTATATAACTCATCATATTCTTGAATTTTAAAACAATTTGCTTCATATCCTAATCCCTCAGCTAGATGCTTTAAATGAAATAGTGACGTTCCATCTCTACCATTACCAATCCTTTCATACATATCATGAAAAGATACGGTACTATTATGATATTCGGTAATCATCGCTATACAACAAAAACCACATTCAGTCTGTTGGGCTTGTTCTATAAATGGTACCTTTTTCTTAAACATCAATTAGGCTCCTTTCTATATAATTTGTTGTACTTAAAATATAAATGCTTCCTAATGTTAATAACAATTAGTAAAATAGGATCAAAAAAACAGCAAATTAATGCTTATTTTTTTGATCCTATTTTACTAATACAAAAAAATTTAGAGTTAAATTCCTTCTAGATATGGAGTTTAATAATAAATACATTATCATAAATCGTATCAAAGAACCTATAGAACATGTAGAGTATCTCGTAAGGGCGTTAAGTGACTGGGAGTTCTGTTTTGATTAAAAAATAAACTGCGTATAAATAGTAAAAAGAGTCCATCATAACCGATGGGCTCTTTTTACTATTTATTAAAATGAGGTACTGTTAAGATTTCTCAAGATTCACTTCTCATATTACACGGTCTTTTTCAATGTCTTTATATAACGCACTGTAATTAAAATCATAACAATGGTAAATGCGCTTATTGATGTTAATAATATACCAATAGACACTATACCTTGATCAACTAATTCTATAGACTGCAATGGTAGAGACCATATATATAAAAATCCCAACTTTGCTTCTGAAAAAATAAATACCCCAATTAAAGATAGAATTATATTAAGAAATGTAAAAGTGATAGATGTTTTTATAAATAAGAATAATAAAAGTTGCACAGTTATTAGAGGCAGTGTTGCAACAACAGAAGTGAAAAATACTTTAACCATGAATAATAAAGGAAATGGATCTGTAAAATCAAAATATCTTCCTGATACATATAAACTTATTAAAGCGATTAAGTGTACTACAGCAAATAATAACACACTAGATACAAATTTAGATAAAACAATTTTAAAGTTAGTAACCGGGGATAAATGCATTATTTTCCAATTAGTTTTACTTTCAAACTGGCAGAAGAAAGTTGTTATCATCCCTGAAATGACCGGGAGAAAAAAACCAACATAGAAAAAAGATACTAACATCCATACGCCCATCCATTCATTATCCAAACCATGATTATATTTTCCTACAACGTATTTAGTATACATAACCATTGAATATATAATCGGACAAAGTGCTAAGATGAAAAATGTAATTTGTTGTGGATGCTTTCTTATTTTTATCCAGTCGGAATAAATTAAATTTATCATTTGAAATCTCCTTTTTTAATTTTTATTATTGGTTTTAATAAATATGATATATCCAATTCCTAAAATAACAGCAGTAATAGGAATTCCCGCTAGCATGTACCATTTATCGTACACCCATAATGTATTAAAAACCTCTAGATTATTCACATAATTAATTGGAGAATATAAAGTTTGATATGAAATAGGGAACCACCAAAGCTTAGTTGAACTTAATATATCGCCGAAAAGATACGAACATAGGGCTAGCGTTACAATCACTGATTGATTCGATACGTTAATGGATATAATGAACGCCAAAGCACAGAATGGAACGCTAATAAGAAATGGATATAACGTAAAAACAAATACCTGCTGCATTGAAACCGCATCCAAAGAGATACCTAAACCTGGAATTAATAATACTGTACAAAGCATATGCATTAAGGTTGTAATAATAAAGGCAATCATAACAACCACAAACTTACTTAGATACACATTTAATTTCTGTACTGGATACGATAGTGTTCTGGCCCACGTAGAATTTTTATATTCAATATTGTTTACACTCGCTATAATAAACACAATAAAAAAGTTTAAGATGTATTTTAAGATTTGTAGATTTATGCCAAATACCGTTTCTAATTTAATAGCATGATAATTACTATAATAATTTAATCCGATGAATTCACCCAATCCAAGTATAATAGGCCCTAAAATAATCAAAAACAGTAAATGACTTTTTCTATATTTTATATACTCAGTAGCTAATACACTCCTCATACACTTACAGCACCTTTTCCAACAATATCTAAATATGCTTCCTCTAAATTCTGCTTTTTAGTTTGGAAAGATTGAATAAAAATCTGATTAGATACTAGTAATTGTTGAATATCATTAAGTGATTTATCATCATAATATTCAACGCTAAAGATATTATTATTTACATGGAAGATATAGTTAGATTGTTCAAGTAATTTCTGAGTAAGGGCTGTATTATTAACTGTAAATTCAACAATATTTAATGATTGTTTATTTTGTAAGGAAGATAATAAACCTTGGTATTTTATTTCTCCTTGATGAATAATTCCGATATGATCGGCCATTTGTTCAACTTCACTTAGAATATGACTTGACAAAATTATAGTAGAATTAAATATACTTGGTGCCTTTTTTATAAATTCTTTTACTTCATAAACTCCCTGTGGATCTAATCCATTAGTGGGCTCATCTAATATTAATAATTCAGGATTATTCATGAATGCAGCAGCTAATCCTAAACGCTGTTTCATACCAAGTGAATATTTTTTAAAGGCACGGTTTCGGTCTTCATATAGTTTAAATAAATTCAAAAGTTCCTTTATATGTTCTTTATCATTAACATTCTTCAATTTAGAAGCAATTAATAAATTTTCGTACCCCGATAAATGATCATAAAAGGTCGGAGCTTCAATTAATGAACCTGTTTTAGATAAGATTTCAATTCTATTTTTTTTGATATCCTTTCCTAATACTTCTACAGTCCCCTCGTCTGCTTCTATTAATCCTAGTATGATTTTAAAAAAAGTAGATTTACCCGCTCCATTCGGACCTAATAATCCAAATATTTCACCCTTTTTAATAGTTAAATCAATTCCTTTTAAAACATGTTTGTCTTTATACTTTTTATGCAAACCTTTAATATTTAAAACTTGATTGTTCATAATATCAACCACCTGAATTTAGAATTTTAAATTAAGTTTAAATTTCATTCTTATATTTACTTATTATTAATATCTTTTACTAAAATCTCCAAATAGAATATAAAGCAAAGGTTAATACCCATTTTCTATAATCTACATATCATTTTTAATATTTAACTGTCGTTCCACTACACGCTTTTACTAGATGATAATATTAATTCACTCACTATTATCATCTAGTAAAATAATAGTGAGTGAATTTTACAAAATACCATTAACACAGGTTAATTAAGAACAAAATTATTTAACACTATTTGTACTCTTATAACTATTAACTAATCCATATCCATATTGATCATCTTTACCAGTCGCACCTAAATCAGTAGCACCATCTTTTAAATACTTAATAGTTATATCTGACGAAGGTTTTGTAGAATGAAGCTCATAATACCTTGATATAATAGCTCCTAATGTACCAGATACTGATGGTGCGGATAAGCTAGTCCCTAGGTTTAACGTGTAGCCTTTTGGTGTATTTAGTTGAGCATCTAACATAGTAGGTGCTAAGTACGTTGGATAGGTAGTACCAATTAAATAGGATGGATCAAATTTGAATTGATTATCAATAATTGTTCCATACGAACCACTTGGTGCACTAAAGTCTACCTCTGGACCAAAGTTGGAGTAATTTACAAATTCATCGTTCTTGTCTGTTCCTGATACCGTTAATACATTACTTAATCCACCAGGTACATGAATTTTATATAATACACCTTTCTCATCATCTACTTTTTCAAATGGTTTATCCAAGTTTATTCCTTCATTTCCTGCTGAAGCAACTATAATGGAATTTTTTTCTTTCGCATATTGAATAGCCCTTTCATATGCCTTTATAATTGCGTTCTCATCGTCTAAATTTATAGCCTTATATGTTCCTAAACTTAAGTTTATTACGTCTGCTCCGTTATTTGCTGCATCAATAATAGCCTGTATAGTCCAGACTGACTCACCATCTTTTTTTCCAATAACTTTATATGGGGTAATAGTTATATTAGGAACAATTCCTTTTAATTTATCATGAGCTGCAATAATCCCTGCAACCTGAGTACCATGGCCATTTTGATCTAACAGATCCGGCTCGCTAGGGACATAGGATTTCCCTTCTAAATACTTAATACTATCTTTAAGTTCAGGGTGGTTATAATCTACACCACTATCAACTAAAGCGATGTTTACATTTTTTTCTCCTAAAGTTATCTCGTGAGATTTATAATTATCCGTTACCTTGGCAATTTGCCAAGGTGGCGAAACATTCGAGACAGGTTCATTAATAGTAATGGAATTCAATGTGCGTTTCGAAGATAAACTATATTTCAACTTATTAGTTGCAAACTGCTCATTTGGATTTAAAATCTTTGGATCCTGTAAAGTTAATTTAGCACTATTAGCAACATTTTCTATAGATGCTTTAAACTTAGTACGTATTTTACTATCTAAATCGGATTGAATATTACTATTAGTTTCTTTATATGAAATCATTTGGATTTCTGGAGTATATTTAATCTCAATTGCGTTATTTTCCTTTAAAAAGTTTATAATATTTTCTTTGTTATTCTTTTGAATTTCGTTATCCAAAAGAATAAATTTATAATTATCCGTTGTATCTATTTTTTCTGCTTTTACCGGTTGTGTAACTAAACTTAACAAGAATACGGAAAGTATAGTCATAAGAATTTTTAGCTGTTTCATGTATCCGTCTCCTTTTATAATTTAGCCTCTTCTAACCTTAAAATAGAAGGAATTGAATTATAGTCAGATTGTTGTAAAAGACCTACTCCAATCCCACTAAGGCCTGTCATTAAACCAAACGATTCAGTTCCCGTACTGACCCCTTTTTTCCAATTATGCGTTTTAGAATACTCTAAAAGTTGTATACCAATAGAATTTGCTCGTTCGTAAGATGTTTTATCTTGTAACACTTTTGCTGCATACAAAAGAATATCTAAATTTCCAAAATCCCCATGACATAGTGAACGATTATGACCAAACGATTTATCAATAGTTGTATCTAGAGCCGCATATATATTTTGATCGAGTATACTATTTTCATAATTACTTTCTTTTAACATTAGCCTACTTAATAGGATTCCTGGTGCACCATGACACCAAGCAACAGAATGATTATCCTTAGAAGGAAGTTTCCAATTTTTATGATTTGGATCATAGAAACTATTTTCATAGGATAAAACTTTATCTGCTAGTTCTAAAATATTGGGATTGTTTATATATTGATTGGCTGCCACCAAAGCAGTAATAATACCTGCCGTTCCATGAGAATATCCAATCCATGAAATATCGTCTCTTTGTTTCCAAGAGACATGCCCCTCTTTCCCAGGATGATGATATGCAGCATTTATTAAGTATTCACTTGCTTGTTTGAGAAGTTTTAGATATTCCTTATTACCACTATCTTTATAAAGAGCTATTAGTACTCCGATTACCCCTGCAGTTCCATCAATAATATCAAATACTTTATCTTGCGATAATTTACTAACAACCATTTTCATAGAATCGAGTATGAGTTGTTCATATTGTTTAGTATGTGATAATTGATTAATATGATTTAAAGCATAAATTGAACCACTAACGCCACTAAAAGTACCAATATTAAACATTCTTTGCTCAGGTAATCTTTGGAGTGAATTAATTACAGGATAAATAGACTTCTCAGCCGTTAGTTTATAATCATTTCTTCCCGTCAAATGATATAAATAACTAAAGAATAGAGAAATACCGCTTAAGCCATTATATAAATCTAAATCAACAGGATAAATATCCCATTTATATTCATTAGAGGCAGATATTACGGTACTAATCCAGCAAAGATCAGATTGATCATTTCCTTCTATAGCATTAGCAATTAAATAATCCCCTATATGACGTGCCTCAATTAAAAATTCCTTAGATTTATTAGCATGAATATGGACCTTGCGATATGGATCAATAGCTTGTTCATTTGCACCAAATGTAGCTGAATGTGCTAAAAAGCTCATTCGCATAATTCGAATTTGTTGTGAGCAATCTACAATATTAAGGTCATCGATTTTCTGTATTACAGCTTCTAAAGGAGATGACTCAAAATAGTTTTGAATACAAATTTGCTCTCTATGATATAAATGATTGCTACTCACCGTTGTATAAAAATATGGAATATCATCATTGAGTAGATCAGTTTTTTCGGATTTAATAATTTCTTTTGGTTTATTCTCTGGTTCCAATGCCAGAGTGTGGAAATAAATATCTCGGTTATATCCTTTTTGTAAAAAATCAGGATGTTTACTTTTTCTTAGTAATTCACCGTATACAGCGGTAGGTCTTAGAATCATTCTTACTATCGTATTTTTAAATTTATCTGATATATAATTGCTATACTGTTGTTTATTATTTAAAATCCATTCATAAATATATTTAAAGCCATCTATTATAACGTCTACATGATCTTTATATGAAACTTTTTCACCTTTAAAAATCGGCTTGTTTTTTTCAAATTCATTTACTTTAACATATTTATATGTTGCATCTACGTGCATCACATCTGTATTCTTTGCTTCTACTGAAGGTACCTTTAATGGATATAATTGGTCATTTTTATCACTAAGACCACTTAAATCAAGACCTTTATAATTAGGATTATCGCTATTAAATGCAAGAAATGGAATAATTCCAGTGGATCTAACAGATCTATTAATTAGATTTAGAGCTTTATTATGAGCAGACCCATTCTTTTCTTCTAATATTTTTGCATGGTGGAATAAAGATTCAAGGTCAATTGGAACCGGATACTCACCCATCGCTATAATATTCTCATAATGAAAGTCCACAGCATTTAAACTATATAAAACGCCTAATAGACTCCCCATTTTAAAATAAAATGATTTAAGTTGTTCTTCCGTTTTGCATTCTATATTATCAATATATTCAACCCAACCATAAGAATGTTTATCGATGATTTTTGGTGAATACAGTTGAGCTTTATTATTAACTTGATTATTTATCCAAGCAGTTAAATCATTAAATGCCGCTTCGACACCAATTGATCGAGGCTTATAAATAAGTTTTATATTAGGAAGAAATTCAATTAATGACACCGTTTTGCCATCATTATGTTCATCACCAAGCCCTAATGTAATGGTCATTAGTTTATTTGTCTGAATATCAATATTAAATGTCTCTTGGATTTGTACCTTATCTTGTTCAAGATTATAGTAAAGAGTAATAATATTATTTGACCAATGGATTAATGTAGTTAACATTGTTCTATATAAAGCAGGATATGTATCCTTAAAATAAACAAAAAACTCATTTGTACTAATGTAAGAACAAAAATGATTGTAACGCTCTTCCGAGGTTTCTCCTTTTAAATTTTCAAGAACGCGTTGAATGTTAAGTTCTAATATTAATGTTTTGTGGGATAATTCATATAATCTTTTATACATATATTCTAGTGGTGCCAATAATTGTGACTCTTCAAAGAACGAATATGTATTCAATGATTTATGAACTTTAGAAAATGAGTAACTCATAAATTTTTTAAAAAAATTGTAAAAAGTTGCTTTTGATAAATGCTCTTCGATTGTTGGGGGAAATTCATATGTTTGGAAACTGTCAAACTCTGAGAAGGTTAATGATAGCAGTGCATCTACTTTATCTACACTGTATTCATCATGTTCTAATTGAGATAGAGTTGATAACTGAATACCTGAAAGATCCTTTAAGATCCCTTCAAATTTATTTTCGTTGTTTTCAAATGTTTTTTTCCAATAATTTATGTAATCCGTAGAATATGGAACTATCTGATCATTAGTTTTTATTTCATCAATAAATGCACTATGCTTTACAGACACTTTACTACTCCTTTCATTAATAAGAGAAGTAGATTCTCTACTTCTCTTATATATTTTATAAAAATAATTAATTACAAGAAGGCATACATTCTTTTGTTAACGTACAATATCCACCATTATTACCTAACCAGCTACTTAGACCTTCTGGCGTTACATCTCCTTCACCAGCACCAAATAGAGACTGAATTTCTTTAGAATCAACTTCTCCCGCTGGATGGTTTGGTGCATCCTCGTTTTTAGAACGCTCTACTGGATTTTTCCATGCTTCTACTACTTTTTTTGATGAACTCATATTTAACACTCCTATAAATTTTATTATTGTTTTATATAAATAATCAGTTGCAAGAAGGCATACATTCTTTTGTTAACGTACAGTATCCACCATTATTACCTAACCAGCTACTTAAACCTTCCGGCGTTACATCTCCTTCACCAGCACCAAATAGAGACTGAATTTCTTTAGAATCAACTTCTCCTGCTGGATGGTTTGGTGCATCCTCGTTTTTAGAACGTTCTACTGGGTTTTTCCATGCTTCTACTACTTTTTTTGATGAACTCATATTTAACACTCCTATAAATTTTATTATTGTTTTATATAGATTATCAGTTAAATAAAAATATATTTTTTAATTAAATTATGTTATCTATATAGAAATTAACATCTGCTTGTGCATTTTGTTGTTGGACAAAGACTTGCTGTAACCGCAATAGTAGCTCCAATAATTGTTGGTGTTGCTGGCGTCGTTTCTGGATTTACATCCCCCGCTCCCGCTACTTTCTTTAATTCATTTTCATCGATTGAACCGATTAATTCTTTCGTATCGAACTCTTGATTACGTAATTTAGCTAATTTTTCATTCTTTGACATATTGAACATCCTCTCAATTTTTTAATTTATTATTAACAACGGCTTGTACATTTTGTTGTTGGACAAACACTAATTGTTGCTCCGACCAGAACCGTAGTAACTGTAGCTGTAGTTGGAGTCGTCTCTGGATTTACATCTCCCGCTCCCGCTATTTTTTTTAATTCATTTTCATCAATTAAACCAATTAATTCTTTCGTATCAAACTCTTGATTACGTAATTTAGTTAATTTTTCATTCTTCGACATATTGAACATCCTCTCAATTTTTTAATTTATTATTAACAACGGCTTGTACATTTTGTTGTTGGACAAATACTTACTGTAGCTGCAATAGTAGCCTCAACGATTGTTGGTGTTGCTGGCGTTGTTTCTGGATTTACATCTCCCGCCCCCGCTACTTTCTTTAATTCATTTTCATCGATTGAACCGATTAATTCTTTCGTATCGAACTCCTGATTACGTAGTTTAGCTAATTTTTCATTCTTTGACATATTGAACATCCTCTCGATTTTTAATTTATTCTGGATAACGAGTTATACATTTCACTTTATGGTGCAAAAATTAATACTTACTTCAAGATTAACTGCGATAGTTATAACCTCAGTTGGTATTGCTCCTGGGTTCACATCTCCCGCTATCTTTTTTAGTTCATTTGCATCGATTACACCAATTAGTTCTTGTATATCAAACTCTTAATTACGTAATTTAGCTAATTCTTTATTTTCCGATTATTATTTTCGAATATTGCGAAAATAATAATCGGATTACTCCTAATTTCATTAATAACGATTACTGCTGGGTTTAGATATTATAGAAAGTAGTTTATAGTGCCTTTAATATAAAGCTGTCTGTTTAATCCATTGTAAGACTATTAAAGGCATCATTATTTTCTTGAAATCAAATGATAACTGAATTTGATCTTCTAACTCTCCATGTATGTGTAATTGCTTTTGTAAGGCTAACATACACTCTGTAGTTTGGTCCTGTAACCTTGGATACATAAATTCTTTTGAATGATGAATGCTTGTACTTTGGTTTATCATATATCCAATAGCTATAGGCCCTTTTTTTTCACCTATTCCTGCTTTAAATTCTTGAATATTGATGGCTTTTAAATGAATAAAATGATCATTATGAAAATCTATTGCATAAGCACCTGGGGTAGATATACCAGTTACAATATTCGGTTGGAATACAAATAAAATAGGTAACAAAGCTGTAAATGTTTGATTGTGAAATGCTTCATATAGAATTTGTGCTAAAGTATCAATATGAATAAATGGTTGAGCTAGACTAATCGATTCTCTTTGGGATGCTTGTTTATTCAATAGTTGTTTGTAAACATGATATGGCAATACGTCTTGTTCATTCGAAATGTTTTTTAAATGTTGATTATTTTTCCCACCAAGATCCAAATGATAATTTATATTGTTTATCATATCTATGGAATTTTTTATCTCTAGCATCAGATTAACTACCTCCTTGCTGTCTAACTTTCTGTACCTAAAATATACGTGTTAATTTATGTTAATAACAATTAGTAAAATTTAGTTAAAAACATTTAAAATTATTGTTGTTTTTTTCTATATTATTTTACATGTTTTGTAATTCTGGGAAGTTTCTATAGAATTTAACCTTGTACAAATAAAAATATTACTATCTTTGAAAATAAAATTAACTACTTAGTTTCATTTAAAGCAAAGCTAATATAATAAAAAAAACAGGTGGAACTTACTTTCCACCTGTTTTTTATCTATGAATTATTTAATAAGGGTATGTATTTGAAGGAAACCTTGAATATGGGGATTAATTAATCAGCACCTGGAGTAATATCAGCGTAGAAAGTTGGGATGTCTTCTACACTAGTTTGTGCAGCTACATTTTGTGTAGTATCTGTACTAGTTAGATCTTCAGATAAAGAAATACCGGATAACATAATAGCTGTAGTAAGAATGACATAAATTTTTTTGATTTTCATAATTCCAACCTCCGTTAGTAGTTGCTTTGTTAATTCAAATACTAATGGATTTCCTTTGTTAAACGGAATTAGTAAAAATTTCCGATTTATAATTCACTTTTTTTATAAAAATAAGTTACCTATTTAACCAATTTTATTTGTAATTTGCCTCATGGTGTAAATTAACCTTGTACAAATAAAAATATTACTATCTTTGAAAATAAAATTAACTACTTAGTTCCGTTTAAAGCAAAGCTAATATAATAAAAAAAACAGGTGGAACTTACTTTCCACCTGTTTTTTATCTATGAATTATTTAA